>CAJOPE010000110.1 GCA_905236815.1 uncultured Prevotella sp.
AGTTGCTCTACCAACTGAGCTAAGGACGCAGATTGCAATTTATTTCAGATTCTCGATAATCAAATGTGCGTCCTTAGGGATTCGAACCCTAGACCCACTGATTAAGAGTCAGTTGCTCTACCAACTGAGCTAAGGACGCATTGATTGCTTTTCGATTTCTTGAGGCTTTTGGTGCGTCCTTAGGGATTCGAACCCTAGACCCACTGATTAAGAGTCAGTTGCTCTACCAACTGAGCTAAGGACGCATTGTTTGTTGCCTCATTTCTGAATTGCGAGTGCAAAGGTACTACTTTTAAATGATACTACCTAATTTTTTGGCAACTTTTTTATAAAAATCTTCATTTTTATTTCATACGGCACACGCGAATGCCTATTTGCACGGGATGTTTCGACATATAGGTGCGTAAGGTCATGGGCTCATCAATCACCTTTTTATGGATGGCAGAGGCATTCAACAGGTGTAATCCGTCGGCATGCCAGCTCGCCATACCGATGTGGGTGGTGTCGAGACCTTTCTTATTGGTGAGGATCACGATAATGTCGCCATCTTTTATCGTCTGGCGCATCAGGGCGGTGTTGTAGATCTTGTCCTTTGGGATGTAGCGCCACTTCCGACCGTTCACGCTCTGCTCGAGTTCGCGGATGCCAGCTACCCATTCCGGATGGGCCGACAGCATCTTGTAACTACTCTGATGGGTGGTCATCCAGTTCACATTCACGGTCTGAACAGCCGAGAAAGGTGGATTCGGTCCCTGGATATCGGTCACGATGCCCTCTTTCACGTTGTCGTCGATCCAGGCCGTAAAATAATGCTGGCGCTTGGCATACTCGATGTCGCCATTGATATAGCGGATGTGACGGAGATGCTCGCAGAAATCGTCGAAGCTCGTCTCGCCTTTTTGCGCACACATCGTGAGGGCTGCCACCTGCTCCACATACGTGGTACAGTCGAGTTCGTGGAGATTCACGATGAGTTCCTCCTCACTGCCACGGTCGAGGGTGCCGCCGATATAAGGAATGCCTGCCAACTGTTTGCCGAAATAGAGCATCCACTCCCCTGCTGTCGATTTTTTCTGCGAGGCTGCCTTCGCAAGCATCGATTCCACCAGGGCGCGGTCGGACTTGCTCACCTGCGCCTTCACAGCAGGACGGGCCTCTGCAGAAACACTGTCGGCTGAAACACTATCCACAGTCGGGCTGACTGTCTCCGAAGCAACCGGCTTCTCGGAAGAGGCCTTGCAGGAGGTGAAGCACACTGCAAACTGAGCACTCGCGAGGAGCGCCATCAAAACTATCTTTTTCATTTCTTCTTTCCAAAATTAAATCCAACATAGAAGTTTACCGAACCAAACATCGTGTTGGTGGAGAACTGATCCTTCTTATAATTATAGGTATGGAAAATGGAGCTCATTCCAGCATACCACTTATCATTATTATATATAAGGCCCAAACGTCCGATTCCATCAAGGTTGAAATTGCCCAATTCGATGTCGTGGATGGTGAAGCGCTCTTTCTTGAAATCCTGCTCGGAATATTTATAGCCGAGGGCCAGCGAGAGACTCACATTGAGCAGCCAGTGGCGCGAGAACACCCAGTTATAGCTATAGCCGGCACTTGCGGAGAGGTCGGAATAGTGTACACGACTGAAAATCAGGCTACTATCGAGATGCAGCTCATCGGCTGTCTTCCCGAGTCTATCCTCGGCCAGACGCTCGAGCTTTCCCCAGTCCACACTCAGTGACTGTCGGGTGTAGCCCACTCCCATCAGCACCGAGCCTGCACTTCGCTTCTGACGGGTGCTCTGCGAATAGGCTGCCGGATAGGAGAAGCGGTGATGGTTGAAAATGTAATACACATTGAAGCCCTTGATGGTGGATCGCACGCCATCGAAAGGCACATTCTCCATCGGAGAAGTATCGACATCCTCGCCCAGGTTCATATTCCGAATCTTATAATTATTGCCCGTCTCGCGCCAGAAGAGATCGACTCCGAAAAGGTTGCTATAGAGGCTGATGGTGTACTCCATCTTGTTCTTGTCGGAACTACTGCTGCTGATATGCGAGAGGTCGAGCGTATAACCCAGGAAAATCCAGCGCCAGCCAAAATACGGTCCGATGCGGATAGAAGGCTCGGGAGCGAAACTGATGGCATGTCCGGTATTGCTGGAAATGCGATACATCTCATAGGTATTGGTGTTCTGGAGCATCGCCGAGAAATCGTATTTCTGTGGTTCAATATAGTCGGAATCCACCTGGGTGAAGTCGCGGAACACACGCGTGAACCCCTCGCCCAGCCGATGAAAGAACGTCTTCTCGTGACGGGCACGGGTGACACTATCGGTGGAATGGCGCTTGAACATGGTAGAATTAAAGAGTTCGTGTGTCTTCTCGAGAAACTTAGAAGAATCGACTTCCTCCACCTCGCCAGCAACCGCCACCGAGGAAATTAAAAATAATAGTAAGCTCAAGCAAATGTGTCTAAACATTATAGAAACTCTCTCTAATTCATGTATGTGGATGCAAAGTTAGCACTTTTTATTCGATAAATCGCCATTTATCAGCACTTTTTAGTATCTTTGCAAGATAATAACAAACCAATATGAAAGAAATTAGCTGGGGATTTATAGGATGTGGCGAGGTGACTGAGAAGAAATCAGGACCTGCCTTCAACGAGGTTCCGGGATCGCACGTGGAGGCTGTTATGAGTCGGCACGAGGCGCACGCCAGAGCCTATGCGGAAAAGCATCACATAAGAAAATGGTACACCGATGCGCAGGAGCTCATCGATGACCCTGACGTGAATGCTATCTATATCGCTACTCCCCCATCCTCGCACGCCACTTATGCCATTATGGCGATGAAAGCGGGCAAGCCGGTGTATGTGGAAAAACCACTGGCAGCCAGCTATATGGAATGTATGCGCGTGAATCGTGTGAGCGAGGAAACGGGTGTGCCTTGCTTTGTGGCGCACTATCGCCGCTATCTTCCTTATTTTATGAAGGTGAAGGAGATTATCGACAACGGTACGATTGGCGAGGTGGTGAATGTGCAGTTGCGCTTCTCGGTGCCTCCTCGTGATCTCGACTACAAGGCTGAGAAAGACTTGCCTTGGCGCTTGCAGCCTGACATCTCGGGCGGTGGCTATTTCTACGATCTCGCTCCTCACCAGATCGACTTGCTGCAGTATCTCTTTGGTGTGATCACGCGTGCGCATGGCTATCCTGCCAATCGTGCGCATCTCTACAAGCCAGAGGATACGATCTCGGCCTGCTTCTTCTTTGAGAGTGGTGTGACGGGAAGTGCCAGCTGGTGCTTTGTGGGCCACGAGAGTGCGAAGGAGGACCGCATTGATGTGGTGGGTGTAAAGGGCCGTCTTTCTTTCTCGGTATTCAACTACGATCCTATCCATCTGATTACCAGCGACTGCGACAAGAGTTTCTCGGTACCGAATCCTTCGTATGTTCAGCTGCCGATCATCAAGGCTGTGATCGAGGATTTGCAGGGTATCGGAAATTGTGACTGCACGAGTGTTTCTTCCACCCCAACCAACTGGGTGATGGATCGCATTTTGTGGAAATATTGATCTTTAGCCACGGATTAACGGATTTATCAAAGAGTGAAATTTCACGGATTACCGTTCACCGATTATCACGGGAAGAGTGATGGCTGATGATTGGTGACGATTCATGGGTCACGAGTCATGAGTCAAGGGTCATGGTTGATGATTGATGGTTGATGTTTGGTGATTGATGATTGATGATTGGTTATTGGTGATTGATGGCTGATGATTGGTTATAGATGACGATTCATGGGTCACGAGTCATGAGTCAAGGGTCATGGATGATGATTGGTGATGGGTCATGGGTCATGTGCCAAGGGTCATGGTTGATGTTTGGTGATTGATGATTGACGTCGGAGACGTCACCCCATCGGGTAACTGCGGGTGCTTGCACCTGCAGATGTATGAACCCCAACAACTTTTCTCACGACCCTGGAGGGGTCGAACCTTGTCTTGCTGCAATGTTACACCCCTCTGTCGAGGGAGAGAGGTACGACTTTCAGCCGTAGTCATCTATCTGCAGGTGCAAGCACCAGCAGTTACACGATAGGATGACGTCTCCGACGTCAGTGCTACTAACAAGCTGCTGAGACATCCCTCTCATGGAGAACTTGGGGAGAATCTTCACTCACAACCCTGGAGGGGCAAAACATCATGTAACTTCGGATACATTTGCAGATGAAAGAAAAGATAAAAGAAAAATAATATTTCAATATTCAATAATAATAGGATGATTATAAAGAAATCAGAATTTACACTATCCGCTCCACGAGTGGGTATGTGTCCTAAGGATGACAAGCCGGAATTTGCCTTCATTGGACGAAGTAATGTGGGAAAATCAAGTCTCATTAATATGCTTTGCAATCACAAGGGATTGGCAAAGACTTCTGCAACTCCGGGTAAGACGTTGCTAATCAACCACTTCATTATTAATAATGAGTGGTATCTCGTCGATTTACCTGGTTATGGCTTTGCAAAACGAAGTAAGACGGTTCAGAAGCAGTTGGAGCAGATGATCAGTGGTTATATTCTTCAGCGTCCTCAGCTGGTGAATGTCTTCGTGCTAATCGATATTCGTCATGAACAGCAGAAGATCGACCGCGAATTCGTAGACTGGTTGGGCGAAAGCAATATCCCTTTCAGCATTGTCTTTACGAAGGCCGACAAACTGGGACGTGTGAAGGCTGCCCAGAACGCGGGTGCCTGGATGCAGGCCCTGAAAGACCGCTGGGAAACTCTCCCACCTTATTTTATTACTAGCTCGGACAAGAAGACAGGTAGAGAAGAAGTACTGGATTATATTGATGACATCCTGAAGGAATTGTAAATTCATCCATTTATATAAAAAAGAAAATAGGTAGATACTAATGAAAGTATCTACCTATTTTTTATATAGTATTATCAATTCTGGTCTTACTTGATCACAACTTTCTTACCGTTGTGGATGAAGATACCCTTTGATGGGTTAGCAACCTTAACACCTGTGAGTGTATAGAAGTTGTTGTCAGCCTTAACTGCAGTCTCTACATCAGAAATACCAGTAGTCTCGCTCTCATCATCCCAAGCGCCGAAGAGGATACTACCATCCTTGCCGTGGAAGTTTTCAGCAAGAGCATCAGCCTTGAGCTGGCAGTCCAAAGATACGAAACCTAAGTACTGGTTAGCATTGATTGATGTAGGAACCTCCATATAAGCTACATTGTTCTTGTGGCAAACATAGTTCTTTGCCTTGAAGAAACCATAGAAGCTCTTGTTGTTACCATATGTTTCCTTGAAGTATTGAGCTCTTGTTGTATTCTCAGAGTTACCGAAGAAGTATGTGCTATAAGCAACACCATTTCTTGTACCAGATGTGTAAAGCTGAACACCATCCTTATCACACATAGGGATAAGCTGATTGTTCTCGAAACCTACTACTGGGATATCATCCAAAGCGTATGGAAGAGATACACCTTTCTCATCAGCTCTATATAACTTGATGACAGCATTCTTCTGGTTGAAAAGAATAACAGCCTTCATTGGAGGGAGAACATGGTAATCGTGATATTCATCACCATTAGTTACCTTCTCAAGTTTAGCTCTCTTCAAAGAATAAGCCTTACCATCAGTTTCTACGACGAATACGCTCATATAGCTAGGAATCATTGTAGTAGTGGTGCTACTCCAAGTTCTCAAAGCATCCTTAGCAACATCATCATCATCGATGATTGTCTGAGTTTCGGTTGCCTTTGATACGTTTACGAAATCCCACCAACCATTATCAACATTTTCTGCTCTTTTACGGTTATACAACAAAGCATCGTGATCAGCCTCATCCAAAACGAGAGGAGTATTACCTAAATAATGATCAAGATTCTCAGGAAGAGTTGTTACATGTAAAGCTGCTGCATTCTTCAGATTAGCTACTGAAGTCTGACCATCAGTTGTCATGAAATCAAAAGCCTTATGTGCACAATTAATCTTTCTATCAGAATTTACATAAACATCCTTGATGTTAGTATCCTGTGAGAAAGTACGAGTTTCGATTTTACTTGCCTTCTCAACAACTACTGTTTCCAAAGACTTCATATCAGAGAAAGCATCTGTCTTGATTACGCCACCAATATTGCCATTACCTGTAATGGTAAGCTTCTTCAACTTAGTAAAGAACTGACGGAAAATCTTTGGGGCATCCTTTAACTCATAACGATCACCCCAATCACTCTGTGTATACTTAGTAAAAAGTCTTGGAAGATTACCAGATGGGAATACTTCATTGTCTCCTAAAACAATAGAAAGCTCTGTTGCGTTTTCATTAATGTCTTCAATAACGTTAGTCTTATTACTGTCATAAATAACAGAGCCGCTGGCATCCTTGATTGTGAAAGCATTTGCTGCCATAGGAGCCAAAAGGCCAGCTGCCATTAAAAGTAAAGAAATTCGCTTCATAATTATTACATTAAAATAAATTGTCCTTATATTTGTATATTGTTTTGTTTAAATACCGATCCTTATTCTACTATTCACGGTTAAAAGTGTTCGACAAAATATTCCGTGTGCGGAAACAATTTTGTTAAAAGTCTCAAGACATCCGTCCGACATTGCGGAAGCAAATGCCATTCTCATTCTTCTTAATTATAGTTCTTTTGATTTATCCTGCAAAGTATTTGTCCTTAGTAAACTCTGCGGTGCTAAAATTTAAAACTATTGCATTACTTAATTGTTAACTTAAACTCTCGTTAAAAGTCTGTGGCCTCTTTATCGGAGACATTCGTTATAAAGTTCGGTGCAAATTTACAACGTTTTTTTCACACGCGCAAGAGAAATTGGTTAAAAAGAAACAAAAAATGGTCAAAAGTTAACATTAAATGTATCATTTCACAACATAAACCGCTGAAAATGCACTAATTAGGCATTTCTTTCGTGTTAGTCACACTGTTTTAGTCATAAGAATTTTTATAGTCGCACTAACTAATTCTATAGACAAATAACACAGATTTTCAAAATTCCGTGTACGCAAACACAAAAAAAACAGCAAAAAAAAACGCAAAATCGCTTGCGAACGTTCAAATTTTCGCTATATTTGCAAAGCATTCTAACATCTACGCATTAAATATTTTATTAAAATAACAATCTATGACACCATTAATGATTATTGAGCTCCTAATCGTGCTTATTGCCCTTTGGATTGGCGCACGATATGGCTCCCTCGCACTGGGTGCAATCTCCGGCATCGGACTTGCTATCCTTGTATTCGCATTCCAACTCGAACCAAGTTCTCCACCTACTGATGTAATCTACATCATTATCGCTGCGGTTACCTGCGCAGGTATCCTGCAAGCCTCGGGAGGTATGGACTGGATGATACAGATAGCCGAAAAACTACTACGAAAACATCCAGACCGCATCACTATTCTCGCACCTTTCACTACCTTCTTCCTTACTATATTAACGTGAGTTCGACGAATTTAAAATAATGAGAGCTGTGTATCTAATGTTCTTTTAACATTGATACACGGCTTTTTTGGAAA
>CAJOPE010000111.1 GCA_905236815.1 uncultured Prevotella sp.
ACGATGTGGCAAAAATAAAGCCTCGTAAATTCCCTGCGGTAGAAATACGTTGCAAATTTAACGGGAATTTCCGAAGCAACCAAAAACAGCTTCCGAAGTGTTAAAATCTAAAAGTAATTGATACACAGAGGTTTATCTCTATGTGTTTTTCATTGTTTATAGTTGTTTAGAGGTCTCTAAATACAATCATAAATTGTATTTCTTGTATCCTGTTGCATAATATTTGGTATTTTCCTTTGTAAAACAGAGTGCCCATTCGCAATTAGAGGCAAGTGCATCCATATAAACGGAATTAGACATGGTTGTAGGCTCTTTTATTAATATCGGAACATTATTTAATAGCATTCCCAACAGGTCTCTCTTTGCTGAAGGATTCGATATTGATTTTGATTCAACAAGCGTTGCATCATAGTGATATCTGACACCATCACCTGGTCCTAGTGTATGTATCTCTATAGAGAGTGTCTTTGGATTAATCACATTATTCACAAAGTAATTCCTTGTGTAATTGACAATTGCTGAATCCTCTACATTTGCAGGATCTAAACTGAATTGCTGTGAGGTAATCTTGAAGTTTGGAGCTTTCTTGGTTGCCGACACAATGGTGTAGCCTTTGCAGTCTTTGTAGTTGAAGACATACAGCAAGGTATCGGTGCCTTGTGTGATAGCCTTTACTCCTTTGCTAAGATCGAGTGTGCGAATCTGGCCATCTTCCATCTCTGCAGCTGCTTTTTCTGCTGTTTTAATAGCCTCAGCATAGGTGATTCGATCTGCACTGGAGCTAACATTGTTCTCACTCCTCGTTCCATCCATTGCATCTTCGGTCGAACATGCAGCAAATGCGCATGCTATCGACACCATTACAAATAATTTTTTCATGTTAATAAATTTGATTTTAGATTTAATTGTTAATAATAACGTATAGTTAGTAATAATATCATACAAGTTTATTCGTCAGAATATTCTATCTCGAACTCACAATGTTGATTATAGTTTGCAGTGGTTTTTGTTGGGGCAAATATATATAATATATCGATTAGGTTATTAATTTTTGCTGTTAAAAAAATCAAAATAGCAGAAAAAGATATACAAGGGGCAACCTCTCCGAGGTTGTAGTGTTATAGGGGATATGCTATGCCGAAGGTGCAAGCACCATCGGATACGAGAGAGGGCGACGTTTCCAACGTCGGTGACAGGAGGCATGATCTATGCTAAACGTACAAAACTTAATTCCTCTAAATTCTCAAAGCTATTTTCAAATCCAACAAAATAGATTCTGTTATTAATTGATAGCAATATGAAGTCAACATTAGCTTGATACGGAGAAAGGTCAATTGGATATGTTTTACCTGGACTTATTTCTATTCGATTTGGTTCGAAATTTATCGCAACTGATGTCATTTCACGTAAAGAACATTTTGTTCCGTAAGGAATAACACGATATGCTTTAAGCATCTCATTTAAATCGATCTGCCATTTTAATGGAGAGTTGTTGGTAAGCCTTAAAACATTTCCATTTCTAGAGATTTTCCAACTATATTTGTTTCCTTTAGGAATAACTATTGTGTCGATATTTCTAAAGGGATATATTTCAATCATTCTAAGTGAAAGCAAATAGGTATTCAGGAAAGGATTTCTTTCATAAATTGGGGTCGTGTGATCATTGGCTAAGCTCTCCCATGATAGGTTATGAGCATTAACTATACCTCTCCAGATGTTATCTATATAACAGAAAGTATCCGTGTTCTTGCTATTATCCCAATATTTTTTGCTTCTTGCATAACCATTTATGCATACATCGCCATTACATGCGCCATCTTTTGGAGAATCAGAGCAACAGTCAAGGCTTACTGTCTTTCCGTTAATTTTTATTTTGCATTCGCATTTTTCAAAACAGGTGCTATTGTATTCAAAATGCTCTAAGAGGAACATTTCAAAACACCTGCTAGAAAAAGCCAAATGGATATTTTTTTCCCTTTCTCTTTCTGATAATATTTTCTCAAAAGCTTCTTTTACTGCAGGATGGCCGTCTTTGTCGAAAACCACCCATACTTCGTTGTGGGTGTCTAGTTGGTCAATGCCTTCTAGAACCCAATTGAGAGGCATAGGCTCATTAATATGGGTTCTTTCTACAGTATCAATTGTGGAATTATTTGTATTTCTATTGCCTGTAACTCTCTTGGTTCTTTTGTTATTTTTCTCATGCGTGGAGGGTTCGGGTATTACCTTTATTATATATCTAGGGGAGTATTCCTTTTTGATATACTCATAATAGTTTTTGTAAAAACCTGGTTCAGTTGCTTCTCCTTCGCATACTATGCACAATGAATATAAAGAATCTCCTTTACTATTCGTTTGTCTCATCTTCAAATAAACTTGCTAATGATTCTATTTCTGGTACTGCTCCAAATTTCTTAGCCATATACCATTTTGAAAATGGAGTATCTTCTTCTACGTCGTTAAAGTCGGCAAGTGAATATAGTTCAGATGCGCCCTCCCTATCTTTTTGAGTAAACCAAATTTGGTCTGCTCTTAATAGTTTTTCATCCATTAAGCTAATATCATGGGTAGTAAATATCAGCTGAGAGTTTTTACTATTAATTCTAGGATCCTGGAACATATTGACGATAAAACTTGTAATGAAAGTATGGAAACTAGCATCAAGTTCATCAGCTATAAATGGCATACCAGTTTCTAATGATTCAAGTATTTTTGCTCCTAGAAGAAATAATCTTCTTGATCCAAAAGACTCTGTGGAAATAGGAACTAAAAAATCATTTTGCGTAAGTTGATGATTATCATCATAAACACGATGATGTATCTTTATATCTTCGAAGTTCTTTTGTCCATCTTCTGATTTAGGTAAATCAAACTTCTCGAATCCTAAATCAACATGATTAAGAAAGTTTGCCAATTTCTTGATTCTATTTTCATTGCCAGCTAACCATCTGTTTGCTTCTTCCCATAAAATTTTCATCATATCCTCATGATAACCATTTGCAATATTTATGTTTGCCAAATAAGTTGCAACCGAGGATAGCTTTTCAATCTGAATTGTAAGGAATAAATTTAAAACAGGCTGGTTTGGCTTGACATTGTCAGGTACTGCTATATTATCCAAGAAATAATTGTGATTAAATTCGAAAGTATGAAGGCCTTCTTCTTCAGATCTTCTTGAAAATAGTTTTATAGCATCACCTTCAGCGTCATCTACTATTTCATCACCTATCCCCAAATATTCATTTGTTATCATTTTTTTGTTAAATGACAATGAATATACATAGGCAGTATCATTTATCGTAAATCTTATTTTAAAATAGCCTTCACTGTTTTGGGAAATAGTATTTGCCCAATAGGGGTTATAGACATAGTACAGATCATCATGGGCAATGTATTTTCCTCTAATCAATTGTTTTATTTCATATAAAAACTGAATGATATTGGTCTTTCCTGACGCATTTGGACCATAAACGACTCCGACCTTCAATAGACTTTCTTCGTCTGAAATATAAATCAAATTATTAGATTTACTCTCAGAGGCGCTTGCTTCCATTGAAAAAATCGTCTCATCCCTAAAAGAGCGTGAATTGGTAAACGTTATATCTTTTATCATCCCATTCATTTTTAATGATATGCAAAGATACAAATTTATACAATAACTAAAACAGAAAACTATCAAAAATTTAGTTTTATTTATTTGCAGGTGGCCACTATCCAACTTCTATGTATCATTTTCTTTAGTATTTCTATTCCTGATAAGGTTGTATTTATAGGAAGGAATGCATTTGAGGGTTGTGATATAGCATATGTGCTATGCCGAAGGTGCTAGCACCATCGGTTACTGAGAGGGCGACGTTTCCAACGTCGGTGAAAGGGGGCGTTGAGGAAAATGGGAATGGACATAGTATCGGATTCTTAGACATAGTATCACTTTATAGACATCGTAACAGAATAACAGATTTTGTTATAACATAGTTTTTCGGTGTGCAAAAAGGGATAAAAGTTGGATTGGTTCTTGCTTAATTGAGAAACATGCTATATCTTTGCAATGGTATATTAATAGGAAGAAATATTCAAACTTATGATTAGTGAAAATATTCAAAAGATGATTCCGCTGATGCAGCAGTATTTTCTGGAACAGCCTATTGAGAAAGCATGGTTGTTTGGCTCTTCTTCTCGCGGAGAGGAGCGGGAGGATAGTGACATTGATATTCTTGTGGAATATGATAGGAATGCCAAAATATCGCTGTTCACTATCTCAAGAATCATGCTGCAGATGAAACGTATACTGGGACGTGAGGTTGATTTGATTGAGAATGATTGTCTTCTGCCTTTTGCTGAAGAATCGGCTAATCATGACAAAATATTGATCTATGAGAGAAAGAATTAAGCTGCTATCCGCTCAAAGGATACGAAGCCCGAGATGATTGTGCGGAAATATTTGTGGAGGATGGCATTGCATCACTTCGTTCTTTTCTGGTGATATACAAGGGGCAACCTCTCCGAGGTTGTAGTGTTATAGGGGATGTGCTATGCCGAAGGTGCTAGCAGCATCGGTTACGAGAGAGGGCGACGTTTCCAACGTCGGTGAATGGGGGCGTTGAGGAAAATGGGAATGAACATAGTATCGGATTCTAAGACATAGTATCACTATATAGACATAGTTACATAGTATAACAGATTTTGGTTTAACATAAGGGTGTGAGGAACATTTGTAAATAAACGAAGAAATTATATTCGCAGATTTTGCGAATATAAAAACTTTTATGTATCTTTGCCTCGTTATATTAAAGAATATGGAAATAGACTTCGAAGAAGAATACCTTAAAGAACTCTATTACAACGGTAAAACAAAAGACAAGAAGCATCGCTTTCAGCCACAAATCGTTCGTAAATACATAAGAGTAATTGACCTAATGGAATCACTCGACTCTATAGAGGATCTTTATCGATTTGCTTCACTTCATTATGAAGTTCTTCTAGGAGACAAGAAAGATCGTGAATCGGTGAGAGTAAACGATCAATATAGAATAGAATTCAAATCTCACAAAGAGGGCAAAGAACCTCAAATTACAATTTGTAATATCTTAGAATTGTCGAATCATTATAAATAGTACATATATGGCAAACTTAGGCTATGGTTTTTATCCTATACACCCTGGTGAAATCTTGAAGGATGAGCTCGAGGCTCGAGGCATCAGTCAGAGTAAATTTGCCAAGGCTATTGGTATGGGGGCTTCGGTATTGAATGAGATTCTGAATGGAAGAAGAAATCTTACTCCTGCTTCAGCTCTTGCTTTTGAAGCGGCGCTTGATATTCCTGCTGATTCCTTAATGCGATTGCAAACTAAATATAATATGCAAATGGCACGACAGGATAAAACTTTGATCTCGAAAATCAAACAGATTGGTAAGGTTGCTGCTGTGCTGTGAGTACTGGTCGCCCGTAATCGGGAATCTTAGACATAGTATCACTTTATAGACATAATAACAGAATAACAGATTTTTGGTTCAAACATAGTATTTTCGATGTGCAAAAAAGGATAAAAGTTAGATTGCTTCTTGGTAAATTAATTTTTTTGATATAACTTTGCAATCGAGTATATACGAATTTTGTATGCCTGAATTGTAGATTATGAGAAATTTAAAGATACATAATTTTGGACCAGTTAAGGAGGCTGATATCAATATTAAGAATGTCAACTTGTTTATTGGCCAACAATCGGTAGGTAAAAGCACAATTGCTAAGCTTATTACTATCTTTACAGATTACCTTACTGTTGCTTCTTTAATTGTTCAGAATGAAAAATCATTTGAATCTTTTCTGAAATCGTATGATTTAGATGTATATGCTAATGATGACTATTCGATAGAGTATGATTTAATTGAGGATGATTTGAATCTTCATTTAAATATTACAAAAGGTAATCTTACTTGTAAATGCTTTTATAATGGCGAAGCATGTAATGACAAGGAGATTATTTTTGGCCGGGTATCGGGACAAAAGTTGAATCATATTTACCATAAAGATGTGGTGGAAAGAATCAACTCTGCTTTAAAGGAAGGAATTTCTAACAAAGAGGAATTTAATTCTTATATTATTAATGTTCTTGATAATTCTATCTATATTCCTGCAGAAAGAAATATCTATTCGGTTGTAAATAAATTACAGCCTGCTTTATTGATGCTGGGAGGTTCTGCACCTAGTACTCTGCTAAGGTTTATGGTTGAGATAGGAAAGGCTGAGGTAGCTTATCCTGTATTGGATATGCCTGTTCTGAATCTTATATATCAGCACGAGAATAGTCAGAATTTCTTCAAGCTAAAAGATGATTCTGATAAAAAATTTCCTTTGGTGAATGGATCGTCGGGGATTCAATCGGCTACTCCGCTACTTCTTCTTTTGGAATATGCCTTGAATAAGAAGGAGTATGGGTCGTTTGTTATTGAAGAGCCTGAATGTAATCTGTTTCCTTCTAAGCAGGTGGAGTTGTTGAATCGTATTCTGGAGATTCCTTCGGCGGAGCGTATTCTAACTATCACTACTCATAGTCCATATCTTCTATCGGCATTCAATAATTATCTTTTTGCTGGTACGATTATAACAGAGAACACTTCGCTAAAGGATAAGATAACGGAGAAATTTCCCGGTATGCCTGTTTTGTATAGTAAAGATTGCTCGGTGTATTCTCTTGGAGAGGATATTAACGATGGCGTATATTGTAAAAGCCTGATGGATGAGGAAACGGGTATGATCGATGTAAATTCTTTGGATGTTATTTCGGGTGAGATGAGTTTGCAGTTCGATCAACTACAAAATTTGTTAGTTGAAAATATGGAATAGAAATGGAGTTTGAGGCGATTAAGGAGTTTAAGCTAAGAGAAGCTTTTCATAGAAGCGATGTAACTTTTGAGGATTTTTGCAATCGGTATTTGGAACATTCTGAACGAGGTAAATTTTATGTTTATGATGACACGAATGAGGGCTGTTCGACAATTACCTATGACACGAGTGGCATTGGAAGTGAGAAGATTCTGACTGTATTGAATGATCATCATATAGAATGTATCCTGATTAAGATTGATGGTAAACTATATCAGTTGAATACAAATCCCCAGAAGAAGTCGAGATGCCAGTAGGTGCGATTGTATTCGCCATCGTTGATGAGGTTTGCTCCAAATATGTTTGGCAACTTCAGTAAAATATACTACTTTTGCACTGGAGTTATTATTAATGGCAGAATATTATTCGGTAAAGAAACTATGAAATACGAAGAACTTGATGATACTGACCGCAAGATATTGCGACTGCTGCAGAAGGATTCTACACTCACGGTGAAGGAGCTTGCTGCTAGGGTGAACTTATCGGCCTCGCCAACTTTCGACCGACAGAAAAGATTGGAGCGGGAGGGGTTTATCAAAGGTTATAATGCTATTCTAGACTCGCGAAAGTGTGGTAATGGCATTACGGTGCTCTGCAATATGCGTCTTCGGCATCATTCGCAAGAGTTGATGGATGATTTCATGGAGACTATCCAGGGCATCGAAGAGATTACTGAGTGCTATAATACGAGTGGAGAATATGATTTCATATTGAAAATTCAGACGCACGATATGGATTCTTATCAGGAGTTCATGCGCACTAGGTTGGGCAACATTGAGAGCGTTGGCTATTTCCACAGTATCTTTGTGATGAAGGAGGTGAAGAATACGCATGGGGTGCCTTTGAAATAATGATTGACATAGTATCGGGTTCAAAGACATAGTATCGGGTTCAAAGACATAGTAATAAAATAACATTTTGGTTTAACAAATATCTTCAGAAATGTTTGGTGTTTACATAAGAAAATATTAATTTTGCAGTAAATATTACGAAGAAATGTTATATACGAAGAAACCTATGGTTATTGATCAGCCTTCTAAGGAATTGGTAGGTGTGGTTGAGAAGCTGAGACAACATAAACAGGCTCAGATAGAGGTTTTGCGCCAAATGAAACCTGAAGATTTAGACTGTCGAATTTATTTGTAATGTTTTCCACTTTTTCTGTTTCAACTAAAGAAGGAGACGAATATCGTATTAGTCTTCTACCTGCTCCTATTGAAAATCTGTCAAAGGAAATAAATGAGTTATTGTCGGATAGGCATATTGAGTTGATAGAGATTATTATTGATAGAATTGAGGGGAAGAATATTACTAGTCAGAAAGTTCTCCATTACATATCTAACAAAATAGCTGATTTGTTTGCTGAAAATCCCAATATAATCTTGTATTATATTTGTGATGATTGTAATCCTATTCCTGCCAGGAATGGTAATAGTAAGAACAGAAATTTCACAGTTCAAGAATATAGAAGTATTTTGTTTACTCATCTATTTCAGACATATATCAATAGTCATAATGTTACTGGTATATTTGATAATCCTATTATTATCAGGGGTGTGGGATATGCTTACTATATGCATTTGATTGCCAGAAAATCTGAGATTGATATTGTACGCAAAATCACAAATGATATCAAGGAAGGTTTTGGTAAATAATAAAAGAAGAAGCATACATAGTGTCAGGTTCAAAGACATAGTAACAATTTACTTATTTTCTGGTGATATGCAAGGGGCAACCTCTCCGAGGTTGTAGTGTTATTGGGGATGTGCTATGCCGAAGGTGCAAGCACCATCGGTTACTAGAGAGGGCGACGTTTCCAACGTCGTTGAAAGGGGCTCTCTCCCCTACTGACGGGCATTTTGGATTAGACTATTCAATTACAGCTTTGCTATTAGTTCTTGGGGTGAACCACAAACTGCATCGAAGAGGCGGTACATGAGTTCGGCTTCTTCGAGGTGCTCTACGAGTACAAACACGCGCTTGCCTGCTCCTTTCATCCATCCTGCCTCGGCATGGGCTGAGCGACCGCACGGCAGAAGTAATACACAGGTATCTGCCCAGTTCATCGCATCTAAATCGCGCTGAAATCCATGCTCGGCGATCGGATGCTTCAAGGCTTGCTGATAGTCGGCTACTGTCCACTGCTGATAATCGGGATCTACTTTGCTCCAGGTGAAGCCTGCTTGTTCTCGACTGCCTGCTTGATTACTTGCATCGTAAGAGGCATGCTCGAAATCGTAGACTTCGTGCCCTGCTTCACGTAATAGCTTGACTATTCGTTGCTGATCTTGGTTGCGCCAACTGCTGGCTAAATATATTTTTGACATGATGCAAAGATACAAAATATTTTTTAAGACAGGGGTAATTTGACAGACGAAGTAACAAATTAACTGTCGGGATTCAAAGACATAGTATCGGGTTCAAAGACATAATAACAGAATAACAAATTTTGGTTTAACATAAGGTAGAAATACTGTTTTCTAAAATTTTTCGAATAAAATATTGCGGTTTTCAGAATTTTGTTTATCTTTGCAATATGAGAATTATTAGTCACAAGAAATTGAAACTGTTCTACGAACAGGCAAAATACCTTGATGCTAAAATACCTTTAGAACGATGGTATGATATTGCAAGTCGTCGTGAATGGCATAGTCTGGGGGATATCAGACAGGATTATGGCGATACAGATATGGTGGGTAACCAACATTATGTATTCAACATTCACGGTAATAAATATCGACTGGTTGTAGTGGTGCAATTCACTATCCAACGGGTATATATTAGATTTGTCGGAACTCACGAACAGTATGATAAAATTAAAGATATAACTACACTATAATTATGATGCAGAATATTACTAAACAGCAATATGAGTTTGCAGAAAGCCGAATTGAGGATCTTCTGCCTTTGGTGAATGATGATACCCCATTGAATGATCCAGCATTAGTGGAATTGACTTTGATGAGCGATATCGTGGAGCAATATGAGAAGATTCATTTCCCTATAGAAAAACCTACACCTGCTGAACTTATGAAATTGGCGCTAGACGAAAAGAGTATGACTCAGAAAGAACTCGCTCAACAAATTGGTGTAAGTCCTAGCAGGGTAAACGATTATGTTAATGGTAAAAGTGAACCGGGACTTAGTCTTGCTGGGAAAATTTGCCATATCCTTGGTATTCATCCTGAGGCTATGCTAAGTTATTAAGTCATAGTATCGAATTCAAAGACATTGTATCGGGGATAGACATAGGAACAGAATAACAAATTTTGTTTTAACATAGGAACTTCTGAAGTTGCTGATTGCATAGAAATGCGATTTTATGCAATCGATTGCAAAAAATTATAAAATTTGTAGCGGCTTATTATTTTATTTACTATCTTTGCCGATGCAATTAGCCTGATGATGTTTTTTCTAATGAGCGAAATTAATTCTAAGAATAACTTTTTTAATTAACTTATATGAAAAAAACTATTTTATATGGTAAACGATATCACTTGCTGTTTTTGCTGGTGATGCTTTTAAGCGGAAGTGTGGTGCATGCAGAGGACAAACCTTTCGAGATTTATAATGCGGCAGACTGGGTTACGTTTGTAAATACTGTGAGGGGTTCTTATTCCGGCAGAAATGCGGTACTGATGGCGAATATCAACTTGGGAAAAGAATATGATGACAAGTATATTGTTGGCATTATGAATCCTTATCTTGGTGAATTTGATGGTAATGGATATTCGATTGCTATTGAGGATGAGACTACTGGAACTACCGTGATTAGTAAGAAGGAACTAGAAATGAGTAATCCGGATGCTCCTGCCTATAATCTCGCCGGACAGAAGGTGAACGGGGATTACAAGGGTATCATCATTAAGAACGGCAAAAAATCCAAGAAATTTTAAATTATTGAATTTTTAAATTATTGATTTTTATAAATATGAAAGAATATATTAAGCCTATAATTCTTGTTGGAAGAATTGATGTGGATAGCGACTTGCTCGGTACTTCGATTGTGATGGATATAGATCCTGATAACTCTGCTCATGAGCCTGCTTGTGGCAAGCAGAATAGCGAGCAGAGTGGATGGGATCAACCTAATGTGAATCTCTGGCAGGAGGATTAAACTCGTCGCGGATTGATTTTCCTCTTGTAGAAAATACTAGAAGCATCATCTTTTCGGTTGGCTGCTGGTGCATGCACCTAAGGTTGACGAAAAGGTGATGCTTCTGCTTTTTACACTAAACAAGCCCAAAAATAACGCAAAATGATGGAAAGTGGGGGCAAAATCAAAAACTACACCTGAAAAAACGGTTTTTACCCCTATACGAGCGATATAGTTTGTATCTTTGCAATGTAAAACATTAAAACGCTCGCAATAAGATAGATATTAGTAATTTATGTATTAGGTTGGTTTATACAGGATTTAACGTTAGCATTAAGCAAAGCGTAACATACGCAATTGAATAAAATGGCTTCCCCGAGAGGAGAGGCCATTTTTATTTTTATCTTATTTAAATTAAATAGTATTAAAATCAATACCTTTTAGTGATTAGTTAGTATTATTTTTAATACCTTCGCATTAGAAATAGTTATAATCTAGAATTGGATATAACAGACGAGAACTTAAAACTTAAAATGAAAAGATATAAAGTTCGTGAAGTAATTAAAATGCTAGAAGCTGACGGATGGTACCTACACAAGACAAGAGGGAAACAAGCTGGATGGAAAAAATAAAACGAAACCTATGGCAAAGCAAATATTAGTAAACGTTAGCTGGAGCGGGAAAAATTTCAGCGCTTCGCTAGATGAAAATATACCGGGGGCTATTGTAGTTACAAATAAAAACTATAATGCACTAATTGATGATCTTGAAGATACTCTAGACTTTCATATCGAGGGTATGGTTGAAGATGGAGAAAAAGTTGCTGATTGGTTGTTAAAAAAGGAGTACACATTTAAATACAAACTCACTACTGCAGCTTTATTGCAACTATATTCAAACTTTACATCCTACAAGGCTATTGCAAAAGAAAGTGGCATAAATGAGCAATTGATTAGTCACTATGCAAATGATCTGAAAAAGCCAAGACCTAAGCAAAAGGAAAAAATAATTGAAGGTTTACAACGTATAGGAAGAAAACTTATGGGGGTTAGAGAAGTGGAAATCGCTTAAATCCTTAGGATATAGAAAAAAAATAGAATGTGCATTAAAATTGCACATTCTATTTTTTTATCTTATTTCCCTGCATTCAAACTTTGCTGGATGTCCTCGAAGAGGTCTTCTACATCCTCCAAACCGATACTCAATCGAACTACGGTATCCTTTACATCTAAGCGGGCCAGCATCTTTGGATGGAATCCTGAGAAGATGGTGGAATATGGATGGATGGCCAAAGAACGGTTGTCGAAAAGATTGGTGGCACGATGGATGAGCTGCAGATGATTGATGAAGCTGTAACAAGCCTCTACATCTTCCAACTCGATACAGATCATTGCGCCTGCTGTAGGACCAAACTGTTTCTGGGCTAAAGCGTAGTATGGATTATCCTCCAAACCTACATAGTTGACATATTTAATTTGAGGGAGTTCCTTCAGACGATGTGCCAGTTTGTTAGCATTATCAGACTGTACACGATAACGCGCATTGAGGGTTTCCAATCCGATGGTCTGCAGATAAGCAACCTGAGGTGTCATGTAAGCACCGAAATTGAAGACAAGCTCGAATTTCAATCGTTTGTCAAATCCATCGAGTGTGCCATAATCGATCACCAAACCACCAAGAGAGGTAGCTCCACCACTCACATACTTAGTAGATGAGATTACCTCGATATCTACTCCTAAATCCTTGCTTGAGAATTCGGTAAACGGAATAGTAGTAGTATCAGCAACAAGGATAGTTCCCTTGCGATGAGCAACCTCGGCCAACTGAGCAATATCCACTACTTCCATCTGAGGATTGGTGATAATCTCGAAGAATACACAAGCGGTATTCTCGTCGATGGCATTCTCGACTGCTGCAGGATCGGTAAGATCAACGAGACGAGTTTCCACCCCAAATCTACCCAAAGACTGAACGATGAGTGAGAAGGTGTTGCCGAAGAGGTGACGGGAAGTAACGATGTTCTTGCCCTGGGCAGTGATGGCCAGAAGTGTGTTGCTAATAGCCGCCATACCACTATTGAAAGCAGTGACACTACGAGCACCGGTGAGAGCTTTCACACGATTCTCGAAATTGGTAACTGTTGGATTGGCGGTGCGGGAATACTCAGGAGCACCCGAACGGCCAGTGAATGCCTCAGTCATCGCCTTGGCATCATCAAATTCATAAGCCACTGCATTGTACACAGGGAAACTCAAAGCATCATAGGCATCACGATGCTCGTATTTCAAATGAATCGCTTGTGTCGTCTTTCGCATTATCTAGTCCTTTCTTTTAATTAATTGGATGCAAAGGTACTCCGATTTATATACCTACACAATCGCTGCTGTATGGTATTTAAACAGCCACGAATGTGGTAGAGAGAATACCAAAAGTTTGGTATATAAAAAAATATTTTTAACTTTGCACTGTTTTAACAAAGACTATATCATGAAAAAAACTATTCTTTTGGGCATCCTACTTATGATGCTCTGCTTTGCAGGAACTATTCAGGCGAAACAGAAAGCGAACTGCTATCTGATGATTTACTTTGCTGATGAGGATCATGGCATTCACATGGCGGTGAGCAAGGATGGCTATACGTTTACTGCGCTCAACGACAACAAGCCGGTGATTTCGGGCGACTCTGTCGCAGAACAGAGAGGTGTGCGAGATCCTTTCATTCTGAGAGGTCCTGACGGGATGTATTATGCTGCAGCTACCGACCTGCATATCTTCGCACAGAAGGCGGGTATTCGCGCTACTCAATGGGAACGCGACCAGAAGGAATTCGGATGGGGCAACAACAAGAACCTGGTGTTGCTGAAATCGCGTGACCTTATTCACTGGAAACATGCACTGGTGAGAGTTCAGACTATGAAGGGCTTTGAGAATATCGGTGCTGCGTGGGCTCCTCAGCTCTACTGGGATGAGAGCAAGAAGGCGATGATGGTATATTTCACCATTCGCAGGGGCAATGGTGCCTGCAAACTCTACTATGCCTATGCTGACAAGAAATTTGAGAACTTCACCGACAAGCCGAAGTTGCTCTTTGACAAGACGGTGGGCGACTCAACAGCTCTGGATGGCGATATCGTGAAGGGAAATGATGGCAAGTATTATCTGCACTATGCTGAATATGACGAGGGGTTCTCGGGCATCAAACTGGCAGTGGCAGATCATCTCACCGGTCCTTATAAATATCAGCCAGAACTGATTGATGTGGAACCTAAGGCCTGTGAGGCACCAACAGTGTGGAAGCGTTATGGCACAGATACTTTCGTGCTTACCTACGACTGCTTTGGCATCTTCCCTCCTAACTTCGGCTTCCTGGAAACTAAGGATTTCAAGACTTACACCGACATCGGTCATTTCAACGACGAGGGTGGTAAAATGAAAACAACCAACTTCAGCAGGCCGAAACACGGCTCCTTCACCCCTATTACCGAAAAGGAAGTGGATTATCTGCTGAAATACTGGAATAAATAATTGTTTTACAATAAAAATAGGTAACTTTGCAGCCTATTTCGTAAGTAAACAATAAAACATATATGATTTCAGCAATCGAACGCGGTATGCAGCGACGTACCGAACTGCTTTTAGGTAAAGAGAATTTAAACAAGATCAGCGAGACACGTGTGCTCATTTTCGGACTGGGAGGTGTTGGCTCCTGGTGTGCAGAATGTCTCGTGAGAAGTGGTATCCGCCGTATCACTATCGTAGACTCGGATAGAGTTTGCGTTACGAATTGTAACCGTCAGCTGATGGCTACTAGTAAGACCGTTGGTCAGGTGAAAGTGGAGGCATTGAAGGAACGCTTGCTCGAAATCAATCCAAATGCTGAGGTGGAGGCTTTACAGAAAATCTATGAGCCTGCTACTGCAGAGGAGTTCCACATGGAGGAATATGATGTGGTTATTGACGCTATCGACTCTCTGAGCGAGAAGGCTGATTTAATTCTTCGCGCAGCTAGTCTGCCTAAGCATATCCAGTTTGTCTCCTCAATGGGTGCTGCTCTCCGCATAGATCCTTTCCAGGTTCGCAAGGCTGAATTCTGGAAGGTGAAGGGTGACCCATTGGCTCGTGCTATCCGAAAGAAATTCAAGAGTCAGAAGACTTTCCCTAAGCGTAAGTTCTACTGTGTATACAGCGAGGAGAAGCCTCTGCTGAATATGGGCGAGAATCACTCTTGCGGTACTTCGGGCTGTATGTGTCCGAAAGCAAAACTGCTGAGTGGCACACGTGGTACCGACTCAGCAGTTTATGATGCTCCAGGCGATCAGAAGCTTGTGGAGCATGAATGGTGTACCTCAAAAGCACAGATCAACGGATCACTCTGTCATATCACCGCTATTTTTGGTATGGCGATCGCAGGTATCGTAATCGAAGGTCTGGTGGAAGTTAAACACCACGACTAAAATTTTGTCTATTTCCCCACTAAAAGGGGAAATAGTTTACTTATCGAGTAAAGCAACTACGCTTTCCTCTACCTTCTTCAGATCATCAGTAGGCTCAAAGCGAGCAACAACCTCGCCCTGCTGATTGATGAGGAACTTTGTGAAATTCCACTGAATATCATCCTTCTTTCTTGGCTCAGGATTGTTCTCGTTATAGAGCTTCTCCATAATAGCAGCCAATTTCTCCTCGTAAGCTCCCTCGAAACCCTTCTGCGACTTCAACCAAGCAAAGAGTGGAAGTTCGTTAGCACCATTCACCTCGCTCTTCTTGAACTGTGGGAAATCAGTACCAAACTTCATAGTGCAGAACTGAGTAATCTCCTCATCAGTTCCTGGAGTCTGATGACCAAACTGATCGCAAGGTACATCGAGAATCTCGAAACCCTTTGCCTTCAAACGGCCATACATTGCCTCCAACTCCTCATACTGAGGGGTAAAGCCACAACCTGTAGCTGTATTTACGATGAGCAATACTTTATCCTTAAAAGTAGAAAGACTCACTTCGTTGCCTTTTTTATCCTTCAGGCTGAAATCATAAACTGTTGCCATTTTCTTTTTTGATTTTATGTTATTGTTATAGTGCGTTTGTCCTAAGCCAACCATAGCGAGGCTCAGGAAAATAATCAGATTAAAAATACGTCGCATGAAAAGTTTTATTTGCGATGATTATGAGAACTAATCAAAAAGGTGAGACCAGTTCCTAATGCAATGATCGTGAGATATAAGATGTTTTGTGCCATACTTGTGAATGCTTAATGTGTGAGTGAATGCGAATATATGCAAATATACAAAATTTTTCACAGGTTATGAAATGCTCAAAAAACCATTTAAGTTTGTTTTAGATTTATAGAAAATGTGTACGTTTCCAACAACATTCATTAACAAACAAACTATAAAATAATCTTTCATCGGGAAAGAAATGAGCAAAAAAAACAAGGAATTTGATTTATTTTTGCTATATTTGCACTATTCGAATTGAAATTACAAGAACCAATACATTATTATACCTGAATCTCATGAAAAAATTACTCACTACAATCACACTTAGTGTAACTATGGGACTTTCTGCCTGCAGTCAGGTGGCCAGCGTGCAGGAGGCCAACATTCCAAACATCGCAAAGGCTTCGCTCAAGGCATTTTATCTCATCCGCTCGGGTGTGCCTATCGAAAGTAAATATGCCGGTGAATATGCTCGTCCACTTGGACATGCTGATACGCAGGTGTATATCCATCCTTCGGCAGTATCGGAAGGTAGACCTGCTGAGAGTGTGATCAGTTCTCCTCTAGGCTGGTATGATGCGGGCGACTACAACAAATATACGGTGAACTCGGCGTATGCCTGTGGACTGATGCTGTTGGCGTATGATCAGGCTCCTGAGTATTTCAAGAAGCACTCGGTGGATATTCCAGAATCGAACAACAAGACAGCCGATGTGCTGGACGAGGTGATGTTCAACCTGAAATGGTTGTTCACTATGCAAGACCCTGCAGATGGAGGTGTCTACCATAAATTGACAACCCCAAACTTCGAGGGTTTTGTGATGCCTAAAGATTGTCATCAGAAAAGATATGTGGTGCAGAAAAGTGTTACTGGCTCCCTCGACTTTGCTGCTGTGATGGCACAAGCTGCACGTATCTATAAAAACAATGCCGACTATCCTGACTTCTCGAAGAAGGCGGAGGAAGCAGCTATCCAGGCTTTTGAGTGGGCTGAGAAGAATCCGAAGGCTTTCTATGTGCAGAATGAGATGAACAAGAAGTTCCAGCCTGCTGTGAATACGGGTGAATATGGTGACGGCAATGCTACAGACGAACGTTTCTGGGCTGCTACCGAACTCTATCTGCTCACTGGAAAGAAGAACTATCTGGAGATTGCGAAGCAAACTGCTCCTAAGGGAATGGGCGTTCCTTCATGGGGAGATGTTGACGAACTGGGGGCTCTCGAATGGATTGCTAAAGGCAAGGGAGAACTGCATGATACATCGATGAGTCAACTGGATGTTCTCTGTCAGCAGTTGGCCAAGAAGGCTGAGAAATCACCTATCAAATCTACTTTCGGCTATACAGATGCAGACTATGGATGGGGCTGTCTGGCAGGTTGCTGCATGGAGGGTTACTTCCTGATGATGGGCAAGAAATATCTCGACAAGAACAAGACCAAGAACTATCTGGAGATGGCTCGAAACAACTTCAAGTTCCTTACAGGTGATGGTCCTACAGGCTACTGCTTCGTCACTGCTTTCGGCAAGAAGCCAGCTATGCACCCTCATCATCGCATCTCGGCTGCTGATGGTATAGAGAAGCCTTTCCCGGGATTGCTGGTGGGCGGACCTAATGGTGGACAACAAGACAAGAACGACGGCAACTTGCACTACCCTAGCGACAAGCCTGCCCTCTCCTATCTCGACGAGGAGCCATCGTATGCTTCTAACGAGATCGCCATCAACTGGCAGGCATCCCTGGTGGCATTTGCCTCTCTGCTGGATGCCCAAAAATAATATGCCGTAGGGGCGTAATTCATTACGTTCCTATCCTCAATCGTACAATCTGAAAGGCATTTAAATGTTCGTTCCACTGTGAGGAACGTAATAAATTACGCCCCT
>CAJOPE010000112.1 GCA_905236815.1 uncultured Prevotella sp.
ATCCCCAATCCCCAATCCCCAATCCCCAATCCCCAATCCCCAATCCCCAATCATCAAAAATCAATCATCAAAATCAATCCCCAATCATCAAAAATCAATCCCCAATCATCAAAAATCAATCATCAAAATCAATCATCAAAATCAATCCCCAATCATCAAAAATCAATCATCAAAATCAATCATCAATCATCAAAATCAATCATCAATCATCAAAATCAATAATCAATCATCAAAAAAAAGGAAGGCAAAAGCCTTCCTTTTTTACAGTACTCCGACCGGGAATCGAACCCGGATCAAAGGTTTAGGAAACCTCCGTTCTATCCATTGAACTATCAGAGCAGACGATATTGATTGTGAATCGTATGCAAAGGTAGTAAAAAAATAACGAAATCAAAATTTTTTCAGTAATTTTGCACCTCGGAAATTAAACTATTCAACTTAGACAACGTCAAATAAAGAGTTATGAAACGATTTATAGTCTATATGCTGCTTGCTGTGTGCAGCGTGGCAGCTTTCGCACAAGGTCAGGTAAAGGGTACAGTTTTGGATAAAAATTCCGACGAGCCACTCAGCTTTGTTGGACTTAAAGTAACTCCCCAAGGTAAAACCACTTTCATTAAAGGCGCCAATTCGGATCTCGATGGTAACTTTACGATTACGGGCTTAAGCAATGGTAAGTACACGCTTACAATTTCTTATGTCGGTTATAAAACTGCTACCCGTAACTTTGAGATCACTGACAAAAATCATTCTGTTAGATTCCCTTTTATTCATCTTTCTGAAGACTCTAAGATGCTGAAGGAAGTCACCGTCACAGGACAGAAATCGAACATGAAACTTGAAGTGGATAGAAAGAGCTTTGATGTAAGCAATGCTATCAATAGTCAGGGTCTTTCTGCTTCTGAGGTTCTTGAGAATGTTCCTTCTGTCGAGGTGGACAATGATGGTAATGTATCACTTCGTGGTAACGAGAGTGTGGAGGTTTGGATCAATGGTAAGGCAAGTGGTTTGACCAGTGATAACCGTGCGCAGATTCTGCAGCAGTTGCCAGCTGAGAGCATCGATCATATCGAAATTATAGACAATCCATCTGCTAAGTTCTCTGCAGAGGGAAGTGCAGGTATCATCAATATCGTGCTCAAGAAAGACCGTAAGGCCGGTTACTATGGATCGCTTCAGGCTGGTGCAGACACTCGTGGTGGTGCGAATACAAGCTTCAATATCAACTATAACAGTGGTTTGCTAGATGCCTATTTCAATATAGGCTATCGTCATCGCCAGAATGAAGGTAAGAGTGAAAGCCATCAGGTTTATTTAGACGCCCCACAGCGCTATCAGGATTATAGCACTCGTAATACAGATATCGGTAATAATCTCTTCTCTCGTGCAGGAATTACTCTGCATGCTACTGACAAGGATGACTTCAGTGTGAGTGGTATGATGATGAAAGGAAAACACCATTCCTGGAGTACTACACCTTATTATAATGGTATCTTAAATAATGGTGTTCAGCAACTGACATCCATCCAGACTCGTAAGAGCAAGACAGGTATGGATATGAATATGCTCTATGGCGAATTCAACTATCGCCATAATTTCAGTCCTACCCATTATCTTGATGTTGTGCTTGATTATCGCCGTTGGAAAGGTGATGATGATAACTACTATTGTGATTCTGTCGATTATGCGGATGATGCCCCAACAACATATAGCTATCAATCACGACCACTTCACATGAACAATCGTTCATGGGAGGCCAAGATTGATTACGAGAATCAAATTAGTAAGAACTTTAAGTTGCAGATGGGTTACCAGGGTGAATTCTCTCATGAGAATACACCTCAGGAATCCTTTGATGCCAAGAACTGGGAAGGTCTAAATCTTGAAGAAGATAAATTCTTTTACAACCGATTCATCTACGATATGGATCTTCATGCACTCTATGCTACAGGTTCCCTGAAATTAGGTAACCTTGGTATTATGGGTGGATTGCGCGGTGAGTACTGGAAGGTAAATACCGAGAGCTATTCTTATGACCAGGAATATGATGCCAGCAAACGTGATAAGCCTTTCAAGAAGGATTATTTCGAGCTCTTCCCTAGTTTGTTTATGAGCTATCAGCTCACAGAAAACGACCAGTTGCAGTTGAACTATACCCGTCGCTTACGTCGTCCTTGGGGTGGTCAGCTTAACAACTTCAAGAATACTAGAGATGCTACCATGATTTCTTATGGTAACCCACAGCTGACACCTGAGTTCTCTAACTCTTTCTCGCTGAATTATCTGAAGACTTGGACAGAGCATTCTCTCCTTATCAGTGCCTACTATCGTCCAACTTACGATGTAATGCAGCGCATCAGCTTCAAGGGTATCTATACTGATCCTACAACAGGTGCAGAAACTGAGACAATGTATCAGACAACTTTCAATGTTGCCAAGAGTACAAGCACTGGTGTTGAGGTGACATTGAAAAATAAGTTCTTCCGCATTATGGATCTTACCACCAATGTAAATGGTTATTATTATAAGATAGATGACTTTAGGTTTGATGTTGGTGATGGCCAGATTGTTTATGGTGAAGGAAACCATAACTTTACCTGGAATGCCCGTATGATGGCAAGCTTTACTCTGCCATACGATATCAGTATTCAGACAAGCGGTAGATATCGTAGTCGTCAGTCTATGGCACAGGGTTATCGCAAATCGATCTTCATGATGGATTTCGGACTTCGCAAGAACTTCTTCAACAAGGCACTCTCACTTTCTATCAACTGCCGAGATTTGTTGGATAGCCGTAAGTTCGAGACCTTTACTTTCAACGATACTTTCGAGCGCTATCAGGTTCGTCGTCGTGGAGGAAGAAGTGTTAACTTCACTCTCACCTGGAACTTCGGTAATGCTAAGGCAAAGAAGAGACCAGGCAAGCCAGGAGAGCAAGGTCAGGGCCAGGAAGAAGGCGGTATAGAACAGCAGTATAGTGGCGGTGGTGAAGAATAATACCTAATACTGGAATCGGGCAACAAGCGGCAAATGATCGCTGAAGCCATTCTGATATCTAGGACCAAGATAACAACGGCGGGGTTTTACTCCGCCGTATTTTGTATCCTCCTCCAGCAGAAATTCCAAATCACCAATATAACATTCTTTATTTCTTCGGGTAGTAGCAGGGCTAGACAGAATTTGGTCAAGGCTGCCCCATTCGCCGTGATAGCGATAGGTTCCTTTCGCTCCACGGCTTCCTTTTGCATCGGCGGATACATTTGTCAACTGATGCTTATAAAGACTGTCTAACGCAGGAGAATCCTTATAATCGTTGAAATCTCCGGCAATTATAATATGTGCAGAGTCTTCTAGAGCGTAAATAGAGTCGACAGCAGCTGCTAAATAGCGCTGGACAAGCATTCGGTTAGGGCGTGAGGCTTTCTCGCCTCCAGAGCGACTAGGTGCATGAACAACAAAAACATGCAGTGAGTCATCGCTTAACAAGCGTCCCTTTACATAGAGAATATCACGTGTGGGTTTCATCCCGGCACGAGGAATGATGCGAATAGAATGATGGGTTATCGGTTGAAAGGTCATAGGATTGTACATCAGGGCAACATCAATTCCTCGCTGATCAGGTGAATTTGTCATCAGGTATTCATAGCGTGCCTTTCGAAGCAGTGAACGCTTTGTCAAATCCCGCATCACCGTATCATTCTCCACCTCGCATAGAGCCACCAAATCAGGCAAACTCCATTCAAAATGAGTTTTAGAAGCAGAATACATCTCCCCTTCGGGGAGGCTTGGTGGGGTTCCCAGCGCAATAATTTCCTGTGAAATATGGTTGAGTTTCCGCCAATAGCGCGTACGAGTCCAATGGTAATTACTTTCGGGTGTAAACTCGATATCGTTTTTTAGCGAATCGTGTTGGGTATCGAAAAGATTCTCGCAATTCAGTTCTACAAAAGTAAGCAGACTTGCTGCCAATATAGCTAATGACATTATAATTATAAATGATTATATATATAAATAAAAATGCGTCACAGCAACCTGCCATCGGCAAGTGCTGTGACGCATTGTTTTTATCTAGGATTGCTGAATTAGCCTACCTGTGAGCCTGGTTTTACACCGCTGAGGGTGGTAGTAACCGTAAGTGAGTCGTCGAAGTTGACAGCGCTCAGAATCATTCCCTGACTTTCGATGCCCATCATCTTGCGTGGAGCAAAGTTGGCAACGAAAAGAACATCCTTTCCAATAAGGTCGGCTGGTTCATAGAACTTAGCAATACCAGAAAGAATAGTACGGTCGGTACCAGTTCCATCATCGATAGTGAACTGCAACAATTTGTTGCTCTTCTTTACCTTTACACAGTCTTTGATGTGACCTACTCGGATATCCAGTTTCTCGAAGTCATCGAAAGAAACAGTTTCCTTGATGGGCTTTGCCTTGTACTCAGCAGCAGCCTTTGCAGCTTCGTTAGCCTGCTTGGTTGCCTCGAGCTTATCAAGCTGAGCCTGGATAGTCTCATCCTCAATCTTTTCGAAGAGAAGATGAGGTTCTGCCAACTGGTGACCTGCTTCAAGTAAATCGGTTCTACCGAGCTCTTCCCATTCGAACTTATCAAGGTTGATCAACTCACGAAGATCCTTGCTGGAGAATGGAAGGAATGGTTCGAAGGCGATGGCCAAGTTGGCAACCAACTGCAAAGAGATATTGAGAATAGTCTCAACACGCTTAGGATCAGTCTTCCAAACCTTCCAAGGCTCGCATTCTGTGATGTATTTGTTACCGATACGGGCAAGGTTCATAGCTTCCTTCTGTGCCTCACGGAACTTATAGACATTCAGATAACTTTCTACCTTATCCTTAACATCCTGGAATTCCTGGATAGTTTGCTTATCCACTTCCTGTAATTCACCGCAAGCAGGAACGACGCCATCCCAATACTTCTTAGTGAGCTGAAGAGCACGGTTTACGAAGTTTCCATAGATAGCTACCAACTCAGAGTTGTTGCGCTCCTGGAAATCCTTCCAAGTGAAGTTATTATCCTTGGTTTCTGGTGCATTGGCTGTCAATACATAGCGCAATACATCCTGTTTGCCAGGGAAGTCACGCAAGTATTCGTCGAGCCATACTGCCCAGTTGCGTGAAGTTGAAATCTTGTCATTTTCCAAGTTGAGGAACTCGTTGGCAGGTACATTATCTGGAAGAATATAGTCGCCGTGTGCCTTCAACATAGTAGGGAAGATGAGACAGTGGAATACGATGTTGTCCTTACCGATGAAGTGAACCAGACGAGTCTCAGGATCCTTCCACCACTGTTCCCAGTTACCAAACTTCTCAGGCTGTGCATCGCAAAGCTCCTTAGTGTTTGAGATGTATCCGATAGGGGCATCAAACCAAACATAGAGCACCTTACCGTCGGCACCCTCTACAGGAACAGGAATACCCCAGTCGAGGTCACGAGTCATTGCACGTGGCTGGAGATCCATATCAAGCCAACTCTTGCATTGTCCGTAAACATTTGGACGCCATTCCTTATGACCCTCCAAAATCCAATTCTTGAGCCACTCCTGATAGTCGTTGAGAGGCAAATACCAGTTCTTGGTACTCTTAACGATAGGCTTTGCACCAGAAATGGTAGAATGAGGTTCGATGAGTTCCATAGGACTCAAGTCGCTACCGCACTTCTCGCACTGGTCGCCGTAAGCATTAGGGTTGCCGCAGTGAGGGCAAGTACCCATAATATAGCGGTCGGCAAGGAACTGCTTAGCCTCAGGATCGTAATATTGCTCACTTTCCTTCTCAATCAGTTTGCCATCCTCGTAAAGCTTCTTGAAAAAGTCTGAAGCCAACTTGTTATGAGTATCAGAAGTTGTACGACTATATACATCAAAGCTGATACCGAATTCCTCGAAGGAATCCTTGATGATCTTGTGATATCTGTCGCAGACATCCTGAGGGGTGATACCCTCCTTCTTAGCACGGATAGTGATAGGCACACCATGCTCGTCAGAACCTCCGATAAAGACTACGCTTTGCTTCTTCAGACGAAGATAGCGTACATAGATGTCGGCAGGAACATATACACCAGCCAAGTGGCCGATATGAACGCCACCATTTGCATAAGGCAAAGCCGCAGTAACGGTGGTACGCTTGTAATTTTTCTCTTCCATTAAATCTATATTATTTTTACCTTTTATTCTCCAAGTTGTGCTTTCTTCTTGGCAACATATTCGCCAAATACCTTATCGAGAGCACTGCGCTGCTCAGCATCCAATCCACTCTGTGCTTTCATCAAACCACGATAGTAGCCCTTTATTTCCTTTGTCAAGCCACTGGTCTTGGTGCCGTCGAGATATGGCTGGAATATTTTGTCCAAATCCTTATATAAGGCAGGCTTCATATCATTGAGGAAGGCCATCTTGTCTCCGCTGGTTTCTGTAGCATCACTAGGAAGATCGGTAGAAGTATCCTTTGGTGCTGCAGTCTCTGTACCTGGGTTCTCTGTTGATTCCTCTACAGGAGCTACCTGGGTAGAATCGGTGGTAGTTTCTGTCGTTGCAGGAGCACTTTCCGTGCTGTCTGTATTGCTGAAGATTACGAATGCAATAATAGCAGCTGCAATAGCAATGACAATAATGGCGATGAGTGATTTGTGAGATCCTTCAGAGCGCTCACCATGCTCAAGTGCCTCCAATAATTCGTCGGTATCAGCATAACGGTCGTTTCTACCATATCCTGCGCATTTCTTTATAACTGGCTCATAGGTGAGTGGAAGATTCATCTCTCGCATGATAACGCCGAGAGAGAAAATATCCGAACGGCCATCTGGTTGAACAGTTCCATCCTTCAATTCAGGAGAAAGATACTTTAGTGTTCCTGCTGTTTCCTTTGAATCCTGGAAGAACTCAGGACGGAAATCTATGAGTTTTACCTGATTGCCATTCTTTGTGATAAGAATATTTTTTGGCGTGAGGTTGTTGTGGCAGAAGTGCTTGCCATGGATATAGCTTAGAGCGCCTGCAATCTGCTCAATAATGTCAAGCAGTTCCTCCTCGGAGTGGAACTCTTGAAGATATTCCTTGAGTGAGCGCCCTTCGATGTATTCTTCAACAATGCATTTGCCAAATTCCTCGGTCTCAATAAAGTCGAGATATTTTACAATATTCTGATGGTCAAGTTCATTGCCGATTTTGAACTCCTTTTTGAGTTGGTTCTGATTACGTGGACTGTTGCGGAATTCTTCCTTTAATCCCTTTAAAATCACCCACTTATCTTCTTTGCGTGCTTTTACGATAAGAAAGGCACCACTTGACTTGATTTTAGTGAAATCTGTATATTCGTTGGACATAAATGCTTGTTTGTTAAATTGATAGGCAAATATAGCTATTTTTCACGACAATGCCAAAAAAAGAGGATTTATTTTGTAGCGTTTGCTATTATTTATCTTGTTAAGATACTATCTTATATTCCTCTTTCTGCCCAGTCTCCTCTGTCGAGTGCTCGATAACTGATAGCTTCTGCGATATGTTCGGAACTTACTTGCTCCGAATTTGCGAGGTCGGCGATGGTTCGTGCGACCTTCAAAATTCGGCTGTAAGCACGGGCAGAGAGATTTTGGCGTTCCATAGCAATGCGCAGAAGCTCAAGTCCCTGTTCATCGGGTTCCGCGTATTTATGAATCATTCGCTCCGTCATTTGGGCATTGCAGTGGATAGCCTTAATATCCTTGAATCTTTCAGTTTGAATGGCTCGGGCAGCAATTACTCTTTTCCTGATCTCTGCAGAAGGTTCACCTGGCTGTGCCTTACTAATGTCCTTGAAGGGGAGGGCTGAAATTTCGCACTGAATATCAATGCGATCCATTAAAGGCCCTGAGATCTTATTCATATAGCGCTGGATTTGTCCTGGCGAGCAAACACAATGATGGGTTGGATCGCCATAATATCCGCATGGACAAGGATTCATACTGGCAATGAACATAAATGAACATGGATATTCTACCGAATATTTAGCTCGGCTGATAGTTATGGTTCTGTCCTCTAATGGTTGACGGAGAACCTCAAGTGTATGTTTGTTGAACTCGGGAAGCTCGTCACAAAAAAGAACACCATTATGCGCAAGGGATATTTCTCCTGGCATAGGATTAGATCCGCCGCCAACTAAAGCAATTTCTGAAATTGTATGATGGGGTGCCCTGAAAGGACGTTTCGCTATGAGCGAAGTTCCATTCTCTAGTTTTCCTGCAATGGAATGTATCTGGGTTGTTTCCAAACTTTCAGATAGCGTGAGTGGCGGAAGTATGGATGGTAATCGCTTGGCCATCATTGACTTGCCACTTCCTGGAGGGCCGACCATAACCAAATTATGGCCTCCTGCGGCAGCAACTTCCAAAGCTCTCTTAACATTTTCCTGTCCTCTAACATCTGCATAATCCAAGTCGTCTTTGCTCTGATGATCGTAGAATTCCTTTCTCGTGTCAACGATAGTTGGATCAAATATTTGTTTGTCGGAAAGAAATTGGATAACGTCGAAGAGGTTCGTCATTCCGTAAACCTCGAGATTATTTACGACAGCAGCCTCACGTTCATTCTCTTTAGGAACGATAAGTCCTCTGAAATGTTCTGCTCTCGCTTTGATGGCGATAGGGAGCGCACCTTTAATAGGTTGTAACTTTCCATCCAATCCAAGTTCGCCCACCATCATAAATTCGTTGAGATGGTCTTCTGGGATATTTCCGTTTGCTGCCAGAATGGCGATGGCGAGCGGTAAGTCGAAACTGCTGCCCTCTTTTCTTAGGTCGGCTGGCGCTAAGTTAACGGTGATGTCTGCTATCGGAAAACGAAAACCATTGTATTGCATAGCAGATGCAATACGGTCTCTACTCTCTCTTACAGATTCGTCGCCAAGACCTGTAAGATGATACATTACGCCTTTGTTAAGGTTTACTTCAATAGTTACTGTGGTCACTTTTAATCCGTTGACCGCAGCACAAAAGGTTTTTACAAGCAATGTTAAATCCTTATTTTAGTAAACTGTTGAGTTTATCCTGAAGTTCACGTGGGTTCAAACTGCGAGCGATAATTCGTCCGTTTTGAAGCACCAGGTTATCAGGTACTGCAGTTAATCCAAGTTTCTTTATTGTGTTGCATTCCAACATCATTCCGTCGCATATCGTCGGAGCTTTGATGGAATCGCGCTTCATCGTATTTTTACAATCTTGCTGGTTGCCTTCTGCACAAATACCAAGTAATGCCAGCTTGCCTGCCGACTTTCGCTGAAGGTTCTTCAAGTCTCTTTGCATCTGCTGACTCTCGTAGTTCCAGTTACTCCATACATAAATGACAGCAAATGGAGAATTGGTCAATGTGTTGTTAGATACAGGTTGGCCATTAATATCTTTAGCAGAAAAGGTAGGAATGCTGTTTCCGATTGCAGAAGCAGCTAGATTTTCTGTCTGCTGCTTTAAACGTTGCAGCTGGCCATTTTTATCTTGCTCCTTCAACATCAAGTTGATAAGGCTAAGTGCTTTCTTGTAATCAGGTTGATAACCCTGAATGAAGTACTTGCGGACGAGATAGGTGGATACAATAGAACCCGGATTCTCTTTGATGAAAGTTTCAGCAACTTGTCTTTCCTCAGGGGGAGAAACCTTGTTGAGCTGCATTCTCACATCTGTCATATCCTCATTGGCATCGGTACCTTTAACTTGCAACTCCTTAAGATGAGAGGCATCAGCCTTAATATCAATAGAACCACCTGATTCAACAAAGATAGGAACTTCCGAGAAATTTGGGAATACCAGCATTAGAGTACCCTCTTCCTGGCAAGGAATCTCATAGGCAAATCTACCACCTTCAACCTTGATAGTATCCATGCCCTGAATAGCTCCATCAGTGCTGTAAACATAGAATTCACCTTGATTCATATGAAGAAATTTGCCTTCAATTTTGAAATTTCCTTTGCTTGCTCCACAAGAGGTGAGAACCAAAGAAATAATAAAGACTATGAAATAAGCTATTTTCTTCATGTTGAGAAAAGTGCCGCGGACGGGACTCGAACCCGTACAGCCGTTACTGGCCAAGGGATTTTAAGTCCCTCGTGTCTACCAATTCCACCACTGCGGCATCCATTTTATTGGAGCGGCAAACGAGACTCGAACTCGCGACCCCGACCTTGGCAAGGTCGTGCTCTACCAACTGAGCTATTGCCGCATGAAATCTAAAAGACGAATGCAAAGGTAGTCTTTATTATTGGAACTGCCAAATAATTTACATATTTTAAGGAATAAAAGTTCTTAATTATGTACATTCAGCACACTTCCACGGCCAGAATAGGCCACAATATAGCGCATAAGGCTATTATTTTCGTCTTTTGCCCCACTTACAATTCCACCTGTATTCAAGTCGTAAACCCTTCCGCAGCGATCACATTTCACTTGGGTGGCATTATTAGTCCAGGATAGTTCTGGATTTCCATTGCAGTTTGGACAAGTTCCATCATAGGCCAGAATACCATTAAAACTTGTCTGTCCGATGATGAGCAGATTTCCTGCACCGAGATGAATACCATTTGTATAGGCGTAATTTTCCTTGTCGGTTGTTAGGGTTACTACCTCGGTATTGCCATAATTGTCACTTGAGTTTACCTGATAGACACCTCCGCGCGAAGATACACTTACTTTTGTGAAGTGATTGGATTCATCGAGCGCCTGTACAAGTTTACAGGTGAGATGTAAAGCGGTATTAAGAACAAAAGAGCAGGGATATTTTCTACTGACATAGTTCTCTGCTTCGCAGCTAGTCAGCAGAAAATAACAGCATATAGAGGCTGTTATCAGTAATCCTGCTCTTCTCATTATAATTTCTTTAATGTATGTCTCCGAATTATTTCAGGAGTTCCTTTTCAGCTTCCTCCACGTTCTCGAAGTGGAATCCCTTGATGTTTTCCTCCATCAAAGCCTGAATCTTGTCATTGCATAAGTTGCCGATAGATCCTTCGTGTGTATGATGGATGTTCTTGTCGGCCTTGAAGGTTCCTGCCTCGATTTCGAGTCCCACCTGCTTGTAGGCATCGCGGAATGGAGTGCCAGATGCAGCTAGGTTGTTTACTTCCTCTACAGAGAACATAGGGTCGTACATAGGATTGTCGAGGATATGCTCGTTAACCTCCATCTTATTAATAATGTAAGAAGCCATTTGCAAGCAGTCCTCCAACTCACCGAAAGCAGGGAGGAATACCTCCTTGATGATCTGAAGGTCGCGGAAATAGCCACAAGGCAGATTGTTCATAATGAGCATTACCTGCTGAGGGAGCCCCTGCAGTTTGTTGCTCTTGGCGCGAATCAGCTCGAAGACATCCGGATTCTTCTTATGAGGCATAATGCTTGAACCAGTGGTGCACTCCTTAGGAAGCTTTACGAAGCTGAAGTTCTGACAATTGAACATACATGCATCGAAGGCCATCTTGGCAAGGGTGCCGGCTACAGTGGCGATGGCAAAAGCAACATTGCGCTCCATCTTGCCTCGTCCCATCTGTGCATATACCACATTGTAATCCATAGAGTCGAAGCCCAGCAACTTTGTGGTGAGCGAGCGGTTCAAAGGGAAACTGCTTCCGTAGCCGGCTGCACTTCCCAATGGATTGCGGTTGGTCATCTTGTAGGCTGCCTGCAAGAAGAGCATATCGTCTGTAAGGCTCTCGGCGTAAGCGCCAAACCAGAGGCCAAAGCTAGAAGGCATGGCAATCTGGAGGTGAGTATAACCTGGCATCAATACATCTTTGTATTGGTTGCTCTTCTGAATGAGTTCGTCGAAGAGAATCTTCACATGCTCAACCACTTCCTTCAACTCATTTCGAGTGAAGAGTTTCAGGTCGAGAAGCACCTGGTCGTTTCGGCTTCTGCCGGAGTGAATCTTCTTTCCGATGTCACCCAGTTTTCGGGTAAGCATCACTTCCACCTGGGAATGAACATCCTCTACATCTGGCTCGATAACGAATTCGCCTCGTTCGCAGATAGCGTAGATATTCTTGAGTTCAGCCAGAAGTTTCTCGAGTTCCTCCTTCTCGAGGAGGCCGATAGATTCCAGCATGGTGATGTGGGCCATAGAGCCGATAACATCATATTTAGCCAGATAGAGGTCCATTTCGCGATCGCGTCCTACTGTGAAACGCTCTATCTCCTTATTTACTTCAAAGTTCTTTTCCCAAAGTTTGTTTGCCATATCTCTCTTATTTTCTCTTATTTATTCATACGGAATGATAGCCATCACATCGGCGATCTTTTCGATAGCCTCCTGCAGTGGCTTCTTCACCATACCCTTGATAAATGGGTTCAAGTCTGCCTTGAGGGTGAGTTTCAACTTACTGCTGCTTTCTGTTACAGGCAGCATCTGAATCCAGAAGTTGAAAGGAAGAGGACTGTCCTCTGCCTCGAATTTGATTTCCTTTGGAGCCTCGCGGTTGATGATGCGCATCTTCACTGCTCCCATAGGAGAAGAGATAGAGATGCTGTCGCTATCGAACTGGAGATCCTTGATTTTGTCTTCAGGCAGCTTGTCCTTGATTCTTTCCAGATTGCTCAGGTCGCTGAGCATATTATAAACAGATTCCTGTTTGTAAGGAATCTGTTTGATTGAACTTTCAAATGTTGACATAAATTTGATCTTACTTATTCCAATTAGCAGGATCCTTGCGCCAGTCGTGGAGCAGTTCGACATCCTCCTCGGCGATATAGCCAGTCTCGAGAGCCTGAGCTACTACATGCTCATAGTCGGTGAGGGTTACCAACTTCACGTCAGCATCCTTGAAAGCCTTCTCGGCAACAGGGAAGCCATAAGTGAAAGAAGCTACCATACCAACCACTTCGCAGCCATCCTTACGGATAGCCTCGACAGCCTTCAAAGAAGAAGCACCTGTAGAAATAAGATCCTCGACTACAGCCACTTTCATGCCTGGTTTCAGCTCACCCTCGATGAGGTTCTCGAGTCCGTGATCCTTTGGTTTGCTGCGAACATAAACGAAAGGCAAGTGGAGCTCTTCTGCTACCAGCGCACCCTGAGCGATAGCACCTGTTGCAACACCTGCTACGGCTTCAGCCTCTGGGAAGTTCTCGAGGACAGCATGTACAAGCTCGAGCTTTACATAGCTGCGGAGATCGGCATAAGATAAAGTCTTACGGTTATCGCAATAGAAAGGCGATTTCCAACCTGATGCCCATGTGAATGGATTGTTAGGCTGAAGTTTGATAGCCTTTACTTTCAACAACTTTTCTGCAAATACTTTCTTTAATTGATCCATGATAGAAAATGAATTAAAATATATTCGTGCAAAGATACTAACTTTTGGCGAAACCGAGCGCTAAAACACTAATTTTAACATCGCCGGCCTTACTTAGTGCTTTTGCACATTCTGTGATAGTGGCACCGGTGGTTACCACATCATCAATTATGAGTACATGTTTATTGTATATTCTCTCACTGTCAGCTAGTTCGAAGGCATCTTTCACGTTCTCGGCACGCTGCCATTTATCTTTATGAGTCTGACTGGTGAGGAAGGTTTTTCGCTTCAGCACTTTGTCCTCGATGGGGAGGTGGGTGATTTCGGCCACTCCCAGTGCGATTTCCATACTTTGGTTGTAGCCTCTTTGCTTCAATCGCTTCTTGGCGAGTGGGGCAGGAATGATGCAGTCGATATCCTCGAAGAAGTCCTCTTGCTGAAAGGATGCTGCGGCCATTTTGCCGAGATAGATTCCGATATCTCTGCGGTTGTGGTATTTCAAATCGTAGATGAGATTGCTGGGACCAGCTCCTGCCTGATAGTAGAAGAGGGCGGCGGCCCGCTGGATGTTGAAGCGATGCCAGAAAAGGCGGGCCATCTCGTTGTCCATCGGTGTGGATGCGAAATTGGTGAGGGGAAGGTTCATATTGCAGGATGCACAAAGTATTTCCTCCTCGGCGGCTAGTCTTGCCCCACAAACTGCACAGGCTCTTGGGGCGATGAGGTCGATAATTCTTCCAAGCAGACTAATCATCGTCGAAGTCTCCCATCTCGTCAATATCCGCCTCCAGGCATTTTCGAATTTGTTGCATGTCGAAACCTCTTCCAAGGGCAAACTTAATGAGTTTCATGTTCTTCTCATATTCCGACTTCGCCTTTACGGTCTTTGCCTTGCTTCGCAGAAGTGGCTGCAATACCTCCATATACGATTCGTCCTCGATTTCCTCGAAGATAGGGTTGGAGATATCCTTGGAGATGTGCTTTAGATAGAGCGCCTGCTCAACCTTCCGACGGCCCCATTTATTATATTTTATCTTATCCTTGATAAAGAATCGTGCATATCGTGCATCATCCACATATTTCTCCTTGATGAGATATTCCATCACTTTCGCCTGAAGCTCCTCTGGAATTTCCCATTTCTTCATCTTGTCGAGCATTTCCTGCGAACAATGCTCGGCTGTAGAACACATCGATGTTAGTTTGAACAGCACCTGCTGCTCGCTCATTGGTCTTTTCATAAAAACCCCACCAAGCCTCCCCGAAGGGGGAGGATGTTTTTTTATTGTTGTTTATATTTCTGCTGACTCAGATTTTAGTCAGTTTTTTCTTTTTTGTAGGATATCTTGTTTGGCGAGTTTGAGGCTCACTTTGCAATCTCCTGCTATATTTGTTTGCTCATTGCAAAATTTGATATCTTTTTGCCCAAAACTAAAAATGATATGGGCTTTCTCCAGCATTTCTCCCCCGCTTGCGGGGGAGATCAAAGAGAGGGTATGCCACGAGCAAGGTTTATTTGCTGATTAATAATAGCCTCAGAGCCTAATTTAGTGGCATACCCTCTCTCTTATCTCTCCCACAAGTGGGGGAGAAGATCTTTTATCACCCTCAAGTAGTATTTATCTTATAAATTATCTAGGCTAATTCAAAAATGAAACCCCTAATTATATTTTTTTTTTGAGGCATCTTTTTGTTTCCTATAGCTCTACTCTATTAGGGGGCAATGTATAGGGGTATTAGCTTCGAATCGATTTGGTAAATCTCTGCTTTCCGAATTGGTCCTCCAATAGCTCCGTATCCTTATATCCTTCCTCTTCCAGCATAGCTTTCATTTCCTCGGCATAGAGGGGATTTATTTCGAAATAGAGCTGTCCTTCCGGTTTAAGGGCATATTTGCCCACTTTTGCGATTGCCCGATAGAAACGGAGAGGGTCATCATCAGGCACGAAAAGAGCGATGGATGGCTCGTAGTCGAGCACATTCCTTGACATATCTTTTGCTTCCTTCTCGGCTATATAGGGAGGATTGGAAACGATAATGTCGAATACCTCAGGCTCAAGGCAGAACGTTTTTGGCTCGATAGTAGAATCTGGATTGGCTGATAAATTGCGATTAACCGATAATATCTCGGCTACTTCCAAAATGTCGTGCTGTTCGAATTTTACCTTTGCCCCAAGCAATTCCGCATTGCCCTTTGCGATGCGAAGCGCATCCTCGCTGATATCCCATGCCTCTACCTCGGCATTCGTGAAATCGAGGGCGGTGGAGATGGCGATGCAGCCACTTCCGGTTCCGATGTCGAGCACCCGATAAGGCTGGTCGCCTGCTACTTTCAGATGAGGAATCAACTCTGCAGTCTCGGGCCTTGGAATGAGCACCCCAGGTTCCACATGGAAGGTATGTCCATCGAAATCGGCCTCGCCAAGCACATACTGCACCGGCTCGCCTTTTTCCAGTCGTTGCATAATTTCCTCCAGCGATAGTTGCTCGTCTTCGGATAATTCACTAACTTTGCCACAAACTATATCGGTATAGGTCATTCCAAAGCGGATTTCAAGGACCAGGCGTACAATAGCTGTGGCCTCGCTCCATCCTTCAGAGGGATAAACCTTCTCCAGTCGTTTGCAGAGTTCTCGATAATTCATGCTGAATAGTTTTTATGCAAAAGTAAGAAAAATATGTTGAAAGAAGAAATATTGAACCCAAAATCACAGCAGGAAGTCGATGCCTTCTATATGCGCCGATGCCTTCAGATTGCCAGCAACGGCTTGCAGAATGCTAAGCCGAATCCCTCTGTAGGAGCTGTGATTGTGGCTGCTGATGGCCGCATCATTGGCGAGGGTTATACTTCGGCCTATGGTGGTGCTCATGGCGAGGTGAATGCCTTTGCCTCGGTAAGGCCCGAGGATGAGGCCTTGCTCAAGGAGGCTACCATCTATGTGTCGCTCGAGCCTTGCTCGCACTATGGAAAGACTCCTCCTTGTTGCGATCTCATCATCCGCAAAGGAGTGAAAAGGGTGGTGTGTGGATGCGTTGATCCTTTCTCGAAAGTGCAGGGACGGGGTATTCAGAAAATTCGCGAGGCAGGTATTGAGGTGACGGTAGGTGTGCTTGAGCAGGAATGCTTTGAGAGCAACAAGCGCTTTATGGTGTATAATATGTATAAGCGCCCATACATTATCCTGAAGTGGGCGCAGACCTTGGAGGGCATTATCGCCAATCCTCATCGGGAGGGGGAGCCTTATCAGCCTCTCCACATTTCTTCGCCTTTCACGCAAATGCTGGTGCATAAGCTTCGGGCCGAGAATGATGCCATATTAGTGGGACGCTCTACCTATGAACTCGATAAACCTCAGCTCAATGTGCGGGAGTGGTCGGGTAGAAATCCTGAGCGAATTCTTCTCACTTCTGATAAGCAACTGAAGCCTGAGGGGTGGAATGTTTTTGCGACGATAGAGGAGGCGCTCGACCATCTTTATGCCGAGAAGAAACAATCGCTCATTGTTGAGGGGGGAGCCAAGACGCTGCAGGAATTCATCGATAAAGACCTCTGGGATGAGATACGTGTGGAATACAATACCCAAATGGGCCATTTAGAGGGTGTAAACGGGCCATTTAGACTGCCTAAATGTACGCTTTCTAAAAAAGAGCAATTTGGTGATAATATAATAGTAACTTACGAAAGAAATAGAAATGCCAACAAATAGATTTACTTCGCGATTGAGCGAGACAGATGATTACAAGCGTACAAGACTCATTCAGAAGATTGAGCATGCTTTGGAGAAAATGACACTTGGAGAACTCGAGGCGGTGAGCTACGATCTCTTCACGAAAGGCTATATCGAGGATATTTAAGCTAGTTCGGGAAGGCTGCAAAAACTCCCGCGCAAATGTTAAAAAAGCTAACTCCACTGTTTAGGTGGTCTAAACCGACGGTTTACGACCTCTAAATGGTGCATTTACGTTGGCTATCTCAACTGTTTCCATTAATCACCAAATTTCTCAAACAGTTATATTTCGCCGAACTCTCGTTTATTAGCTTTGCTGCTTAATTTTGTGGCACATCCTCTCACAGCCTCCCCCACAAGCGGGGGAGAGAATACTTTTGGCGTACCCCAACTTGTATCGTAAAGCTATCCCATAATTTATTTCAGCTAAGAAATCCTCGTTTTTGGGGATAAATCTCAAATCTCAATTTCATTTTTCGGGGTTTTTGAGATTTTATGGCTTGTTGATAATTTGTCTTCTGTTTCTAAATGGCTGATAATTAGTAATTTATATAATTATCTACTATTTTAATATATAAAATATAGTGTAAAATAGAAGAAAAATCTAATAAAAACAAGGCATAATTTTATGTTTTTCTTCATTATTTCTCTAAAAAAAATGGGATAATGAAGTATATTGTATAAAGAAATATAACTATATAGTATTTATATTCTTTACCAATGAATTCAAGAAAATAAGCAAAAATAGCCCAATTTGAGATTTGGGATTTGAGATTTATGCTAAAATCTAGCTATATTTGCTTTTGTTTTGGTGGATGTGGTCTTTGTAAAATGCTGTTAGATAGATGGTTATGTGTAACTTTGGAAATTTGGAATTAGTACATCAAAAATGAGATTATACTGTTTTCTAGGAAAATTATCCCCAAAAAACACGAATTATTCCTTGATTATCCCCAATTCCAGCATAATAAATTGAAATTATGCTCAAATTTCAAATCAATTGGCATTTTACAGAAGTGATAATTATATAATAAAGAAGGGGAATATTCTAGCCTGGATAATTCAAAGATATCATTCTTAAGGGTGATTAAAAAAAATCTCCACGAGTGGGAGAGAAGCAGTGGAATAACTTTTTCTATGGATTATCCAGGCTAGATAATTCATAAAGACTTTTATCCAGAATTTTCTCCCTAATGAGTGTGTATCCAATGATATAATCAATAGCCCTCTCCCTGAAGGGGAGAGCGGGGAGAGAGGCTTTTTTTTTATTTTCTACCGAAATCGGCAGGAATCTCACCCCATTTCTTAGTTTCCCATTTCAGAATAGGAGTTGTTACATTATGAGTCTGCAGCCAATGCTCACCTCGGGCGATAATCTGATAGAGCTCCTCGGTTTGCGCATTGCGCTCCAATTTTGTCTTGCATTTCTTGTTGTTCACCCAAATGGCAGCATTCACACTATCAGAATAAATCACCTTGTCGGTAATTCCCTTCTGCTGCATCAATGCCAAAGCGTGAACAATGGCGAGAAATTCGCCGATGTTATTCGTGCCGTGAACCGGACCAAAATGAAATACCTGAGTGCCAGTAGAAAGGTCGATGCAGCGATACTCCATTGGACCAGGATTGCCCGAACAAGCGGCATCCACCGCCCATGCATTCCGCTTCACCTCCATAGGGAAAGAGCGCATAGCTGTGCCTGCCGGCTTTGAGGCAACTCCAGAAGGAGATGCAGCTGAAGTCGACTGAGTTTGTGGATTCTGACTAGCAAATGATACTTTCATTTTTTGAATAACTCCTTTAATCTGATAGCCCACTTTGTGGATGTTTGTCATCACTTCGCCTTCGGAGAAGCAAATGACAGTATATCCCATTCTGTTGAGATCAGCCGTTCTTTGTTCTTCAGAGACCGGCTGATCTCCCTTGAAATGGTATTTGCCTTCTACCTCTACCACTAATTTGTGGTTAGAACTAGCAAAGTCGGCAATATAGTCACCAATAATCTGCTGGCGCTTGAATTTCTCGCCGATGTAGGTATTGGTTCTAAGAAAATTCCAAAGCGCTCTTTCGGCATCGGTCATAAACAGTTTGTTTTCCTCGGCATACTGCTTCAGCTGTTCATAATCCACTCCTTCTGAGGTCGCATTGAAATTCTTCTTCGTCATAATCGTTAAATAAAACATCCTCCCCCTTCGGGGAGGCTTGTTGGGATATTACATTCTCTCAGGAACCTCGATACCGAGCAATGCCATACCGTTCTTGAGGATCTTAGCCACATTGTCGGCGATAACCAAACGGGTAACCTTCTCCTCTTCCTTCTCAGCATTCAAAATGCTGTAGTCGTGGTAGAACTGGTTGAAGTCCTTAGTGAGCTCATAGCAATAGTTTGCAATACCACCAGGGTTATAGTTGTTGCCTGCATCCTCAACCGCAGCACCGAAAGCGTTCATCTTCTGAACAAGCTCGATCTCCTTCTCGTTGAGAGGAGCATTCTCGCTGAGGCTTGCAGGGAGAGTGATGTTCTGGTCGGCAGCCTTACGCATGATAGAGCGGATTCGAGCATAGGTATACTGGATGAAAGGACCAGTATTACCATTAAAGTCGATACTCTCGGCAGGGTTGAACATCATATTCTTACGAGCATCCACCTTGAGGATGAAGTACTTCAAAGCACCCATACCAACGATGCGTGCAATCTCATTCTTCTCTTCCTCGCTCATATCCTTGAATTTGCCCAACTCATCCGATGTCTTGCGAGCATCATCCACCATTGAAGCAATCAAATCATCAGCATCTACAACAGTTCCCTCACGGCTCTTCATCTTACCGCTAGGAAGGTTCACCATACCATAAGAGAAGTGAACAAGGTCCTTACCCCACTTGAAGCCAAGACGGTCGAGGAGGATAGAGAGCACCTGGAAGTGGTAGTTCTGCTCATTACCCACAACATAAATCATCTTGTCGATAGGGAAGTCCTTGAAACGCAGGTCGGCAGTACCGATATCCTGAGTCATGTAAACCGAAGTACCATCCTTGCGGAGCAGCAACTTCTGGTCGAGTCCCTCGTTGGTGAGGTCGGCCCAAACAGAACCATCCTCCTTGCGGAAGAATAAGTTTTTAGCGAGACCTTCCTCTACCTTCTTCTTTCCCTCGAGGTATGTATTACTTTCGTAATATATCTTGTCGAAGCTTACGCCCATAGCCTTGTATGTCTCATCAAAGCCGGCATAAACCCAATTATTCATCTTTTCCCAAAGGCCACGGATCTCTGGGTCTCCTGCTTCCCACTTCACGAGCATCTCGTGAGCTTCCTGGATGAGTGGAGACTCTTCCTCAGCCTTCTTCTTAGCAGCTTCCTCATCAAGACCTTCAGCGATGAACTTCTTCTCAAGCTCAGCACATTCCTCCTTGTAGTGCTTGTCGAAAGCAACATAGAAATCGCCGATGAGGTGGTCGCCCTTCTTACCGGTAGATTCTGGAGTGCATCCCTCGCCCCACTTAATCCAAGCAAGCATAGACTTCATGATGTGGATACCACGGTCGTTGACAATATTTGTCTTGATAACCTTGTTGCCGTTGGCAGCCATAATCTGAGCCAAAGACCATCCCAGGAGGTTGTTGCGAACATGGCCCAGGTGGAGAGGCTTGTTGGTGTTAGGAGAAGAATACTCGATCATTACGAGAGGAGAGTTTTCGGTAACTTTCTTCTCGCCAAAGAGAGGGTCAGCATTGATGTCGTTGAGAAGCTCTACCCAAGCGGCAGGAGCGATAGTGAGATTAAGGAAACCCTTAACCACATTGAATTTCTCAACAGCCTTGCAGTTGTTCTGCAGATACTCGCCGACTTCCTGGGCAGTATCCTCAGGCTTCTTCTTCGAAATGCGAAGGAATGGGAAAACAACGAGTGTGAGGTTGCCCTCGAAAGTATCCTTGGTCTTCTGGAGTTGTACCAAGTTTGCTGGCACGTCCTGGCCATACAATTCCTTTACAGCAGCAATGGCTGAACTGCAAATTTGATCTTCAATCTTCATACCGGTATTGTAAATTCTAGAAATTATGAGTGCAAAGGTAGTGAAATTAATTCAGAATTCATAATTCGTAATTCATAATTTTGTTTCTTTGCCAACTTTTTAGTTGCGTTCTACGACTTTTCCCTTGTAATAGTCGTGCATACCATCCGAGGCGTAGCCGTTTCCCTTGTAATAGAAGTCTTTCAGATTCTGTACATTTCTGATTTTCTTGCCTTTATAATAAGCATGCTTCTTGTCTTTGGTATAGCCTCCGCCAAGATCGGTGACATCCCCTTCGTCCTCCCAAAAGGCTGAGGCTTCAGCTATTGTCATGTTAGTATTGAGCCTATTCAACTTGTCGTGAGCAACATTGCCGGTAGTGGGAGGGTTGAGGAAGAATTCTGCCACTAGATGGTCGATTTCGCCTGTATGATTGCTGAATCCGTGATCCATGCCCATCATTAGATGGAATTCGGCATGTTTCATTTGCTGCTTGAAGCGTTCGCCGTAGGTGTAAGGAACCACTCGGTCGGCCTTTCCATGTATGACATAGGCTTCGCCCTCATATTTCATGGCCGTTTCGTAGATAGGCAGATCGATAGCCGTCTTCACAAAGTTGCCTCCCAACACCACATTTCCAAAGAGTGGAATCTCTGCAGGTGGATTCTCAGGATCGTACATCTTTCCAAAGGTATTTCCTCTGAGTGCATCATCGCGAAGAGCTGCTGCAGGAGCCATAAGTGCAATAGCCTTGATTTTGCTGTTACCCATTTCTCCTGCCGTCATAGCGGTAACTACTCCGCCTTGCGAATGGCCGGCCATATAGATGTCGCTTACATAGTTGAGTTTGCTGGCATAATCGTATACCTTCTTGGCATCTACGATTTCGTTCAGAACGGTCATATCCTGAAATCTTCCCTCGCTTTTTCCATGACCGTTGAAGTCGAAGCGGATGCTGGCGATGCCTCTCACCTGCAAGCTGTCGGCAAGTCCTTTTAGCAAAGGTTCGTTCTTGTTGCCCGAGAAGCCATGGCAGATAATCACCAACGGTATTTTCTGCCCCTTGTTCACAAGAGGCGTTTGAAGGATGGCATCGAGTTTTCCATGATCGCCATCAATTTTGATATTCTCCTCTACTGCACTTGCGTTGAGTGCCATCATCGAGCAGAAAGCAGCAATAATTATCTTTATTCTTTTCATTGTCGTGAATGTTTGAGGCAAAATTACTAAAAAAAGTAGTAACTTTGCACCAATGACCCAAAGAAAAATCATACATGTGGATATGGATGCCTTCTTTGCCAGTGTAGAGCAGAGAGATCATCCTGAGCTGAAAGGCAAACCGATTGCTGTCGGATATGATGGCGAGAGGGGAGTGGTATCTACTGCCAGCTATGAGGCCCGCAAGTATGGGGTACATTCCGCTATGGCGGTCTCTATTGCTAAACGTCGTTGTCCGGAACTCATTGTTGTGAGGGGTGATTATCATAATTATTCCGAGATTTCTCGGCAGGTTCACGAAATCTTTCAGGAATATACCGACAAGATAGAGCCTATTAGTATCGATGAGGCTTTCTTGGATGTTACTGAGAATAAAAAAGGAATTGATATGGCAGTGGACATCGCCAAGGAAATAAAGGAGCGTATCAAGGAGAAAGTTAATCTTACAGCCTCTGCGGGTGTTTCCTATAATAAATTCCTGGCAAAAATAGCATCGGAATATCGGAAACCGGATGGCCTTTGTACAATTCATCCAGACAAGGCCTTGGAGTTTGTTGCTCAACTTCCTGTCGAGGATTTTTGGGGAGTAGGTCCAAAAACGGCTAAACGAATGCATCACATGGGTATCTTTACGGGAGCTGATCTTCGCAAGGTATCCTTAAACCATCTGATTGAGGTGTTCGGAAAGGCAGGACCAATTTTTTATAACTTTGCCAGAGGTGTTGATGATCGACCTGTAGTAACGGAACGAGTTAGAAAGTCGGTGGGATGCGAAACCACTTTTATGGAAGATATCAGTATAAAGTCGACGGTTATCATCGAGCTTTATCATACAGTATTGGAATTGGTGGAGCGTATAGCTAAAGGAGATTTCGAGGGCAAGACCTTGACTTTGAAGATAAAATATGGTGATTTCTCCCAAATTACCCGAAGTATTACCCAAAAGAAGGTTCTGAAGGATAAAGATACCATCTTACCTCTAGCTAAACAGCTATTAGCTCAGATAGAATATAGTGCCACTCATCCTATTCGTTTGATGGGCCTTTCTGTATCCAATCCTTCCGAAGAGGAAGAACTGGATAACGGGCCAGAATGGATAGAGGGGTATCTGGAGTTTGAGGAGATTTAGTTATCTCTTGTTGATGAGAATGAATCCTCCCTTTTTTGATGGACTAGGAGAAGCTACAATGCCCTTATAATTTTTTCCAACCTTCTGTCCTGCTAAGTTATATAGGGCATTGCCTGAACCTTGATTTTTCTCAATATTATGAATTCCATTCGTATTCTTTCCAATATCGGAACTTGTACCAATTGTAAGCTCAAGATCATTGGCAATATCCTGCTTTTCCTCTCCATAGAAATTGATGTCTCCAAGTAAGCTAGGCATCAAATTTGGATAGATGATTGAAATCCAATATGCTTCGTCAAGAATATCGTTAGTTCTTTTTAGATTCTCATTACCTTCGGCATGGGTGAGGAATGCTTTAGATAGAGGAGAGTAGAGAGAAGTGAGACCTCGATTTTCCAGTTGTTTGAGAACTGCTTTGGCAAGGCGATTGCGTGCCATAGTGAGAAAGTTGGATGTGCTTTTTACTTCATTGATGAGTCCCGTGTGGATATTCATTACAGTGTTATTACTGTTGATAGTTATCCATCTATAGTGGCTGGGATAAGTGATAAGCGAACCAGTAGTTACATCATATAATTCCTTTCCTGTCTGCTCGCCTGGATCTTTAGCTATGTCGGTGGTGTGAAAGTGGCCAGTAAAAACAACCTTGATACCTGCTTCCATCAATTGTTTTCTGATATTATCTGCATCGCTAACTGCAGAAGTACTGGATAATAGCATCTCATCAGAGAAATGTTCCATTATCGGATGGTGCATCATGGCAATCACCTTGTAGCCTTCATGTCGGGCTTCCTTAGCCCGATCGGTCACCCATTGCAAAGTACTGGTTGAAAGTGAACCACTTTTAGAGTCGATAGCTAGCAATTTTACGCCCTTTGCTATTTTCACAATATAACTGAGCGAGGAGGCATCCTGCTCTATGTTCCTGGCATAACCATGATCAGCATAGAGAGTCTTAAATTCTTCTTCGGAGATAGTTGCAGCCTTCTCCTTGTTACTGCCATTGTAATAAACGGCATTAGTGTTGTTAATATCATGGTTGCCAGGAATCACAAAGCTCTGGATGCCTGCCTCGCGAAGTTTCTTTAGTCCTTTTACTACTACCTCATGACTTAGCCGCTCACCATCTTTTGTGAGGTCGCCTGGAATCAGAACAACCTCAGGTTTTCTTTTTAGAATAGAGTCGATAGCAGCCTGATAGAGTTCATAGCTGTAGTCTTCTAGTTTTCTGTCATTTTCAAGATAACTTTGCCAAGCACTTCCATCCTTCTTTATCAAGTCTGGGCTCATCACATGAATATCCGTCATCAAGAAAATATTCTTGCTGTTATGGTCGAAGTTATAGTTGATTCGAAAAGAATAAGATTTTGCATTCTCCTGGTTGTTCTTAATGCTCTTTACAGTATAGAGTCCTGGTTCGAGGGCAGATTTCATAGCAAATACTCCATTCTTGTTTTTCACGTCGAGAGAATCGAGCATAGGCTGGGATGCATTATCCTTATATAAAAGGATGGTTGAGCCAGAAGGAATATTCGAATATTGAATATCCACCAATTCCCCAAAATTATAGTTCAACTTCTCTGTAGAGAAAGATTGAGCCGATAATTTTGTGTTGGTTAGAGCTAAAGTTGTAATTGCAAATAAGTAAATCCAAAACTGTTTCATGTAAAAATTATTAACCTTCTGTAAAGGTATGTATTTCTCGTAATTGCTATGGGGTATATTTTGTTGAAAAATCTAGAAAAGGGTGGAAAAAACGTTACGAGGCATATTCCCGAAAGAATATGCCTCGTAACGCTAGATAAGTCGGATGAGAATTAATCATCCCAAAAACTTCCGCCACCATTTTTGTCAGAATTACCCCATCCTGAGTTATTCTGCTTAGCATCTCCCCATTCACCTTCCTCACCAATGGTGATACCACCAGTGCTTACAGAACCTGTTCTTGAGTCTTCCAGTAAACAGCTTGCACCTTCAACAGATGTATAGGAAATAATTTCTGGCTTTGAATATATTTTTTTCATATCTATATTATTTTAGTCCTTTATAATATATTTCTTTCCGTTATGTATGAACATACCCTTCTTAGGTGCTGCAATTTTCTTTCCGTCCATAGAGTAGAAATTGCCATCTTCTTGAGTGGATACGTTTGTCTTTGCTGAATTAACCTCAGTAATCTCGTCTTCAATTGAGATGTTTGAGAACAGTAAACCTGTTTTAGCAGAGACTGAATTGTCCCATAAGCGTGCAGGAACAACTAAATAGGCGCCATTCTTTTTAATACCTGTACACACATTTACTTTTTTAGTCTTTCCTCCTGCAATATAGACAAAAACGGAATCGTCAGGCTGATTAGCCTCCCATATATAATCACTTTTTTCCGTTTGTGTTCTCATCAGATTTGCATAATAGAAATCTGGCTCATACTGAGTTTCACGGAAAACAACTTTAGCGCCTGGTGTGCCAATGATCACCATACCTGTGTTTGAAGGAGCAAATCCGTCAAGGAATGTAGTATATTCAAATCCCAATTTACTATTAAAAGAGGTAATTGTACCTACTTTTACATTTACTCCTGTTTTTACTAAATGTAATGGTTTGCTGTTGGAATAAGTAGAAATACCAGAACTAGCTATTGTTACTGTGTCGTATGTATTGATGTACTTTGCTGGAATTTCCAAGTAGGCTCTATTCTCTCTCATATTCGCATATTGATTGAGAATACGCCATTTTCCATTTGCTAGATATAGCCATTTGTAACCAGAAGGTACGTCTCTTTCATAAATTTGGCCTCGTTCGACGTTTGGCTTTAATAAATTTGCATATGCATAATCAGGCTCTTTATCTATATCTTCAAACACTAATGTAGTATTTGCTGATCCTTGGATAAAAATACCTGTGTATGAAGGTATTGAATCACCATGAAATTTAGTCAATTCATATCTGTCATTCATACCATCGTAACCTTTTATGGCGCTGAGTACAACATCTTTTGATGCAGATTTTAATCGCACAGGGGTGTCGTACGAAGCAACTCCCACACTTTGTGTCAAAGTATAAATGTATTCTTTTGCGAAACCAATGCTTGCTGAAAAGAGTGTTATTGCGAAAATCGCTAATTTCTTAAACATAATTGTAAAGTATTTATTGTAAAGATACCTAAACAAATGATTTTGTTCATTCTTAGTCAAGTGCAAAGTTAATAATAAAGAACTATGCTTTCTTTCGTTTTGTAAAATTTTGCTAGTATTATAACATTATTTAACTTTGTGTATCTACGTTTTTAATAAAAAAGAGGGTTACGACAAATTTAGACGCAACCCTCTTCTTCTTAATTTATTGACGATTAGTCGTCCCAAACGTTATAGTTTTTCCAACTTTTGTCGTTTTCCTTGGCTTCACCCAAACTAGCATCTACCTTTTCGTTTTCGATTGCTAGAGATTCTGTAGCCATTAGATCTTCTTCATCAATTGATGTTGTATTAATTTGGGGGCTATTATATATCTTCTTCATTTTGCTGATGTTTTTATTTTACAACGATTTTTTTACCATTCATAATATATATACCTGCTGGAACTGAATTGAGATTGCCTTTGATCTTGATTCCCTGTAAGTTATATAATGTGGTATTTTCATTATTTGCAGTCTTAGTCTCATCGAGGCTTTCAATGTTTGTAGTTTCATTGTCATCCCAATTGATAATCAGACTCTTTGCGGCACTTGTTGAAAGATAAGGGATGCTAAGATATGCCTTGTTTGCCTGGATGGTTGAACCATCAACAATTGGATGGAATGCACCCTGATAGAGCACATAATTATTATTAACTCCGTTGTTTGAAGTTAATTTTGCAGCATTACATCCTGATGTAGATTTTAACCAAGTTTCGCTGTAGGTTGATTCTGCTCTGTCGTTAGGATTGAAATAATAGGTAACCTCGCCTGCTTCATTGCTTGTACCTTTTATAATCACACCATTTCCATAGGTTGTACTTGCTGCAAACTTCAGGTCCTTGTTATCTGCATTTAGGGCTTCAACTTTTATTCTGTTTGCTTCAATTTCGTCAGAAACGATACCATAAACAGTAAAGTTTTTGCTTACAGAGAAAATCTTTGGAGAAGCAAATGTAGCATAACCAGATTCAGGCATAGTTATACTTGCTGATACTCTACCGTTATAGTTGTAAGATGTGAAAAGGTTTAATGTTGTATTGCTAATCTCTTTTACGTGGAGATTTGCAAATGAACCATTAACACTTTCAGATGTGAATGAAGGGAGGCTGTTGCCTGCAAAAGTAATATCAACATCCCAGTTTGAAGGATAGTTATATGGGTCATAGCCTGCATGATATAATGAATTTACACCAAGACTTTTTACTGATGCAGGTATTGTTGCAGATGCTTTTCTTCCTGGATAGCAAACTAGTTTGGTTCCATCAGCAGAATAAACAATTCCATCGATTGACTTGTATGCACTGTTATTGGATGCAACGTTGATAGCCTGAAGATTACTGCAACCTAAGAAGAAAGGATTGCTTTTTGTAATATCAATATTCTTTACTGTTGAAGGTATTGTAACCGTCTTGATGTTTAGGTTACTGCTAAATAAAGGACATGAAATCTTTGTCACAGCGATATTACCAATTTTGCTTGGAAGTACTAAATCCTCGCCGAAGGAGCTATCTTGTTTTGAATTTATAGTGATAGAAGAATAATCATTAGCTACATTTATACTAAGAGGGTATGGGTGAGCTGCATCTTTAGTTGAATTCAACGAACTGCTACCTGTACCTATATAAAATGTCATATTTCCAGTTGTAGTGAAACTTGTAATGGTTAGTTTACCATTTAACCAGGAATATGTGTTATCTGCATTTATATTACCAAAACGCTTGTAGTTTTCGCCAATATATGTAACTTCAGCGGTTACGCCCTCCCATGCGTTAAGTGAATCAGTTAACAAAGGAGTAGAGAAACCTCCTAAGTTTATTGTAGATAGTTTAGTACAACCTGCTGCAAGGGAGTTTATTGATTTTAATTGTTTTACGTTAAGTTGGTTTAAAGGGAGGCTTGTAATATTTGTTCCTTTGAACCAATTTGCAATAGTTGTTGGTGAATAGTTGCCAAAATGGCTGAAATCAACACTAGTGATATCACTTGCGTGTTCTGTAATCCAGCCTGGTATTTCATTATCTGTGTTTAGATCATAAGTAAATGAATAATTAGCTCTATCATTGTCTTGATGGAACTCCAAAATATTGTTTACTACTGCTGCATAGACAGGAAGTTGAGCTACAGCCAATGTGAAATAACCATCTCTCCAATTATAAGTGTTGTCGGATAATTTATTGAAAACCTGTGTATTAAGTGAAGAACTTGCCTTGAGTTTAAATGGTTTTTCAGAAGTTCCTGTTCCACTAAAGAAACCATCAGATTTGGTAATGGAAGTGAAATTGAAATCACCTACATTTAATTCTTCCAAATCTGAACAATCTGCAAATGCATTTTTGGCAGTTGCATTTTTGTCAGTTTCTATATTAGAATTTTTTAAGAAACTGACGTTTATTGTTTTGAAGTGAGAACCTCTAAAAATATTGTCGATATTTGTTATTTTACTTCCGTTGATAGATGATAAGTCTATTTGATTAAGTGGGGCAGTTGAAGAACCACAATTTTCAAACATACCCTCTAATGAAGTTACGTTTTCTGTATTAAGATTTTCTAAGCCTTGTATTTCTTTAAGATTAGTCAAACCTGAGAAGAAATCTTTGAGAGTAGAAGGTGACCAGCCATTTATTGATTTGTCGAATATAATTGTAGTAATAGCTGTATTTCCTTTCCATTTTGGCTTACCTGAAGTTGCTTCAGGCATACTGAAAAATTTATCTCCATTCTTGTAGTGTGAGATCAGTTCAGTATTCTGTACAAATGTGATTGTGTCTCCATCTTTGGAGAGTAATCCGTAAGTCGAGGTTACTGTTTGAGCCGACAACATTGCCGGAAGCCCAATCAGCATCACCATGATGCATAAAAGCTTAGAAAATAAATTCTTTCTCATTGTGCTATGTTTTTAATTTTGTTTATGATTCGATTTTATGATTTTTAATGTGGACATTACATTGCAGGCAAAGGTAGTCTATTTTTTTATATATTACAAGTAATTTTTTTAAAAACAGACTTTATTTAATTAAAAATCATATAATTAAGTCGATTTTTGTTTCTTTTTGTGCAAAAGTATCTGCTTTCTTGCTTAATAATTTTACTTGAGATATTTTACGCTTATTTTCTGAAAATGCTTTAGCGATAGAATTTTTCTGTACAATTTGTCTGTGCTAGGTTGTTCAGAATTAGATGGTTGGAAAGATATAGTGTATCATGATTTAATTTCTAGTTGTACAATTTGGAATGATTGTAATTAGTTGATTATTAAACAGTTTTGAATGTTTGTATAAGAAATTCTGATGTTTTGTAAATATTCTTGTTTTAGCTGACTGCTTTATTAAGGAAATTAAGAATAATACGATATATTTATACATCTATAACCTATTGATTGTTAGATAAAATATTCTGTTTGTTATGTTTTTCACCTAAATGGGTGTGTATTCTTTTTTTTATGAAAATCCTTTTAATGAAAATGATTGGATTAGTTTTCTTGTAATTTATTATTACTAAATGGGAAGATTCTATGAAATGTTGTAGATAGGTATACTTTGTGGAATAACATTATATGACCTTCTTGAGATGCCGAAAAAGCAGAATGAAGGCCGGAATAAGGAATATATCTGCCATCACCCAGGCAAATGGATCGCCAAGGCAGACACCAAGGAAATGGAAGGTTGGTACCAACCAGATGCTTACGCCACATCGTGCTATCATCTCCATCACACCGCTCAGCATACTCAGGTTGCTGTAACCAAGTCCTTGAATGCTATAGCGGAAGATGGTGAGCAATCCTAAAACCGGATAAAAATAGTTGGCTATTCTCATAAACATAGCTGCATTTTGTACTACTTCCTGTTCGCCTGAGTCAACGAAAAGCATCATCATATTATCGGCAAAAGGGTAGATGATGAGGAAAGTCAAGGCGAAATATACAACCATGATCTTGATGGCAGAAAAGATGCCTTTCTTGATTCTGCCGAGTTGTTTGGCTCCTATATTTTGTCCGCAGTAGGTAGCCATTGCTACTCCGATATTCTCAAATACGCAGGTAAAGAGGTATTTGATGCGCATACTAGCTGTAAAAGCCGCTACATACGTTGTGCCGAGGGCATTGTTGGCACTTTGAAGCATAATGATACCAATAGCGGTAATCGAGAACTGTAGCCCCATCGGGACACCATTGTTGAGTAATATCGATATCCGTTTGTTGTTGTATGCTTTTTCCTCACCTTTCGGTATCAGAATATCCATTTTCTTTCGGATATACATAAAGCATAAACATGCTGAAAATGCCTGGGAGAGTAAGGTGGCAATGCCTGCTCCTGCTACTCCTAGCCCCATCCATAATATTAAAATAATATCTAGGATAATATTTACAAAAGAGGAGGCGATGAGGAAATAGAATGGTTGTTTAGAATTTCCTAATGCCCGAATGAGACTCGCTTGTAAATTGTAGGCGATGGTAAATGGAATTGCCAGAAACTGAAGCATCAGAAAGAAGTAAGCATCGTTGTAAATATCCGTAGGCGTATTGACAATCTTCAATACCCTTCCACAAAGCATACAACTTAAAAACGTGATTGCAATCGCAAAGACTATCGAGATGCGAATAGCATTACTTACATAGCTTCGCATCTTGCTAAAGTCTTTGGCACCAAAGGCTTGCGAAACAGGAATTGCAAATCCTGCAGTGGTACCATTGCAGAATCCCATGATGAGAAACATGATACTCGAGGAGGTTCCTACTGCAGCAAGGGCATCCACACCAATCCATCTTCCCACAATAGCAGCATCGATGATGAGATACATCTGTTGAAGGATGTAGCCGAAAATCAAAGGCAAGGCAAAATGGATGATGCCTTTGGTGGGAGAACCGGTTGTTAATTCGTAATTCATAATTCGCAATTCATAATTATGATGCCTTGTGAGAATGAATGATTTATTAAATACCCTTTTTGTCTAATATTTCATCATTATTAGCATTGGCGAATATTCTGGCAACTATTGCTCCACTAAGGTTATGCCATACAGAGAAGATAGCACCAGGAACCGTTGCCATCGGATACATTGCGAAATGAACGGTTGCAAGCGAGGAGGCGAGACCAGAATTCTGCATGCCTACCTCGATGCTGATTGCTGAACGTTTCTTGTGATTCAGGCCTAAAAGCTTGCCGACGAGATAGCCAAGTGACAATCCGCAAATGTTATGCAACATCACCACAAGGATAATCAAAGCACCACCCACCAGTAGTTTGGTGGAGTTGGCGGCAACAATGCAACCTACGATGAGGGCGACCATCAGTGATGAAAACGCTGGTAGATAAGGAGTAACCCTTTGAGTAACGCTAGGTAGATATTTCTGAACGAGAAATCCTATGATGATAGGCGCTATCACTACTTCCACGATGCTCAAGAACATTCCAAGGGCATCTACTTCCACTCTTGCTCCTGCAAAGAAAAGGGTCAATAATGGAGTGAGAAATGGTGCCAGAACGGTACTTACAGCTGTCATTCCTACGGATAATGCGAGATCGCCTTTGGCGAGATAAGTCATTACGTTAGAGGCTGTTCCACCAGGACAGCATCCAACGAGAATGACACCAATGGCAAGTTCGTCGGGCAATCCGAATGTTTTACTCAAAGCCCATGCTATAGCTGGCATAATCGTGAATTGAGCGATGCTTCCTGTAATAACATCTTTTGGGCGGGAGAATACTATCTTGAAGTCGTTTGGGTTGAGCGTAAGTCCCATGCCAAACATTACTAATCCAAGCATTGGTGATATCCAGGCGGTTTTGCACCAACTGAAAGATGCAGGTATAAATAGTGCTAAGGCTGCGATAATCAATACGATAGCAGCCATGTGCTTGCTGATGAAATTACAAATTACTTTCATATTTAATAATTATCAACCTCCAATTCCTTAATATATTCCCAAAGTTTCTTGTAGAATGGATGCTTGGTGAGCGTATCCTTACTTCCTAGGATGATGAGTTTCATTCTGGCTCGAGTGATAGCGACATTCATTCTTCGAAGATCGCGAAGGAAGCCGATTTGTCCCTCATCGTTTGAGCGAACCATTGAGATGAGAATTACATCACGCTCCTGTCCTTGAAATCCATCCACGGTATTAACAGTAATCAATCTCCGATATGGTTTGAAAAATTCGCGTTTGCGAATCAACTTTCGAAGATACTGAACCTGTGCGCGATATGGCGATATAATTCCTACATCGATGCGTTCCTCGAGAATGCGATGCTTACCGATTTTGGTGAAATATTTCTCAAGGGTATCGAGGGTCATCTCTGCCTCGTCCTTGTTTACGCGTCCGAACGACTCGCCAATAAAAGCTTCCTTAAACTCCTGTTTGGCTTCCTCTCCTTCGGGAAGTTCAGGAGGGGTTACCCAAATAATCGGATGGTCATAGTCGAGGATGCCGCGATATTTTATCTGAGGGGCTGTTTCCACCATTCCTTGATAGAAGTAGTCGCTCGAGAAGCGCATAATCTGCTCATTCATTCGGTATTGCACTTTCAGCAATGTCACCACCTCTGGCTTGTTCTCCACAATCCGCTCCATCAGTGTCTTTCCCAGTCCCGCTTTCAGGGCGGCAATGCTCTTTACGGTTGGGGGCAGCTGACAATGGTCGCCTGCCAGAATCACTCTCGAAGCTCTTCGCATAGGTATCCAGCAGGCTGCCTCAAGGGCTTGGGCGGCCTCGTCGATGAAGAGTGTTCCAAATTTCTGTCCTTCAAGAATTCGGTTGGCCGAACCTACTAAGGTTGAGGCGATTACACGGGCCTCGCCAAAGAGTTCGGCATTAATGCGAATCTCTATTTCGGCTGCTCTCGACTTTAGTCGCTCTAGCTTCTGATGATAGCCATCGCTTCTCTTTTTTCCTCTTCGCAATTCTCGGATAGCCTTCCGGATAGCCCAGAGTTGGGGGTAGTCGGGATGTGCCTCGAAGCGACGCTCATAGGTGAAGGAGAGCATCTGATCGTTCACTTTGGTTGGATTTCCAATGCGCAAAACATTGATGCCTCTATCTACTAGCTTCTCGCAGATCCAATCTACCGCCATATTACTTTGCGCGCATACAAGTACCTGACTTTCACGCATTAAGGTTTCGTTGATAGCCTCGACGAGGGTAGTGGTCTTTCCCGTTCCTGGAGGTCCATGAACCACTTCCACGTCCTTCGCCCAGAGCACTTCGTTCACAGCTTTCTCCTGCGATGGGTTGAGCCATGGAAACTTGGTTGCCTCGAAGCTGAAGTGCTGAGCTGGCATTTTCGAATAGAAAAGGTCGCGAAGATAAGCCAGACGGTTGTTCTTGGCATTCGTTACTCGGTCGAGAGCCTCAAACATCAGCTTGTAGCTGGTTTCATCGAAGAAGAGCTGGATGCCTACCGGATTCTCACAACTCTGCACATCGATGATATGTCCATTGTCAGGAACGACAATCACCATGCGATTTCCATCGACATAGCTCACCGTACCTGTGAAATTGAAATACGAGATTTTATTATCTTTACTTTGGAAAAAGGCGACAGGACGACCGAATTCGAAGTTATGCTCGATTTCCTCATCGCTCGTTCGAGTTACCTCGAGTGTCATCTGATTGAGCGAGTTATAGTAGCTTTTGCCAACTTTCAGCGGAAACCAGGCATCTCCTCTTTTCACTTTTCGCATCAATCCCATTGACTCGGTTTGCTTGCGGAAAGCTTCTTTCTCGGCATAATACTCAATCTGAAGGAGCATTTTCTGTCGTTGTAAAGCTTGTATTGGAGATTCTTGCTGGACCATATTGGGTGCAAAGATACTTATTTTTAATCAGAAAAGAGTAATTGGGATTTAGTATTTATGATTTGTTTTCTCATGATTTAATTGTTGCAGGATGTTGCAGCGTGATAGCAAGGTTTGGCAATAAGGCTGCAAATTTCTTCAAGAAATCGAAGAATTTCTTGCCTGGAAAATTCATGGAATGGTAATCTTACCATACTTCTCCCCCCGCTTGCGGGGGAGAAATGCAGGATAATAAGCCTTCTATGAATTATTCTTGTTAGGTGGACAATACGATTACCCCTCAATCGCCTCTTGTATTTCTTTTTCCACTTCGGCTTTTTCCACTAGATGCAAGCCTTCTGCATCCATTTTCCAAAGGTTGTCGGCTAAGCGAACAGCCAACTCTAAATCATGGGTGGAGAGCAGAATGGTCTTATCCATTTCGTGTGCCAGACGATGGAGAAGTTTGAGCATTTCCACTTTGCTAGGGAAGTCGAGGAAAGCTGTAGGCTCATCTAGAAGGATGATGGGAGTTTGTTGGGCGAGAGCCTTTGCTATCATCACTTTCTGTCGTTCGCCATCGCTCAAAGAATGAATCATTCTGCCCTTTAAATGCTGAATGCCGACAAGTGTAATCGACTCATCTACAATGCTTTTGTCGTTATCTGAAAGTCGACCGAAGAAACCTGTGTAAGGCGATCTTCCCAATCCAATCATTTCCTCGATAGACATATTGCGAACATCCGGCTTGCCTGTAAGTACCACACTTACTTCCTTGGAAAGTTCGGCAGCGGTATAGTTGTCTAGAGTGCGACTTTCTATGTAAACCTCTCCATCGAGTGCTGGTTGAAAGGCTGATAAAGTGCGGAGCAGTGTTGACTTTCCTACACCATTGGAGCCTATCAGACATGAGAGTTCCCCACTTCGGAATGTGGCATTCAGATGCTGCATCACCACCCTGGAATTGGATTTCCCTTGCTTATAGCCAGTTGAAAGATTTACGATTTGTATTGTGTCCATCTTTGATAATTAGTAATTAGAAGTTAGGAATTAGTAATTGTGATTACCTTTTTTTGAAATCTGTGACAGAAGACATGATGGGTGATGCTCCTGCATTTCTAATTCCTTATTTCCCCATGCAAAGGTAGAAATAATTTATTAAATATTACTTTGGTTTATTCATAAAAGTGACTTCGATTATTTGTGATTGAAGATGCTTCATGAATCGATGAAGCATATATACTTATGAGTGTTGCCTATATCAAAGATACATCAAAGAGGCATCAAAGATACAACAAAGAGGCAACAAAGATGCAACTCTTTTGCCTTAAAGTTGCCTCCATTTTCGGATTGCATATATAAGAACGCGCATTGCGCAAGCGCGCAAGATATAGATATAGATATATATTTCTTCTAAAGAAGAAAATAAATATAAATTATGCGCAAAGGTTGGAAACGATTTCCGTTCCACCTCAGCACATTTTGCAGAAAAGACAAACGAAAAGTTGGGACGTGTTATTTTCATATATTGCCTGCAAGATAATTGCAGGTCACTTGCATTATCATTGCAGGTCACCTGCATTACCATTGCAGGTCATCTGCAATGTGATTGGAGATCATCTGCATTATGATTGCAGGTCACTTCCAATTCATCCACTAGCTGTCAATCCCAAAAGTTATACCGTTTGTTATACCGACAAATTTGCTTTTTGGTGAAGAATGCTGTATCTTTGCAGACAGTTAGTTCAACCCACAAATTACACTCGACAATGAATTTATATCAGATTACTTCCTATCGTTACTTCAGAATTGAATACTGCATTCGCATAAATGCCTTATCGGGAAACCGTTCAAAAGTTGGTACATAAAATCCTCTCCCCTACGAGTGGGAGGAAGTAGTATGGTAAAGTTATCCATGAATTATATGCGTTATATGAGAAAAAAGCTAAAATGGCAATCATATTTACAATCTACTAAGTGATAAATCCTAATTAAAATTGTATCTTTGCAAGAAAATAGTGATATGGGAAGAAATAAGTTTTCTAGAGACGAGGTAATAAAAATCGGTCGATTATTGAAATTGAAGAATGCGGGTAATCGCTTTCAGCAGAAGCAGGTACGCCATGATTTGCGTACAGAATTCGAATTCAATATCTCTGATTTCAATGAGCCTGGAAAGGCCTTCGGACCAGATGAACTCATTGCTGCTATCCAGCGTGGAGCGATTGTTATCCTCGACGACCAGACGATTGCTGATATGAAGGCGAAACGTGCTCGTGATAAGGCTCGCGACCAGGCTGAGGCTGAGAAAATGGCGATTGAAACTGGCGAGCAGACCGACTGGAAGCAGGCGCTCGATGAGTGGAATGAATGGGAAAACAGTCAGAAATGATCGATATCTGTTGTATCGGACATATTACCAAGGATAAAATTGTAACCCCTCGAGCTGAGGTCTTTATGAATGGAGGCACTTCTTTCTATTTCGCCTCTGCCATTCATCGACTTCCGGAACGAGTGAACTTCTCATTGGTGACCTCGATGCATCCATCTGATATGCAGATAGTTGAGAGATTCCGAAAGCATGGAATCAATGTAACGATGTTTCCATCTCGACATACGGTATTCTTTGAAAATATCTATGGAGAGAATTCGGATGATCGCCGTCAGAATGTATTGGCGAAAGCTGATCCTTTCACAATCGAACAAATGAAGAATATCGATGCAACTGTCTATCATTTAGGGAGTTTGCTAAGTGATGACTTCTCAGTCGATCTGGTGGAATATCTCGCCCAAAAGGGTAGGGTTTCGATAGATGCCCAAGGTTATCTTCGCGAAGTAAGAGAGGGCAAGGTTTATGCCATAGACTGGAAGGATAAACTTCGCATCTTGAAACACACCTATTATATAAAGGTGAACGAAGTGGAAATGCAAACGCTAACCGGATTGAGTGATCCTTATTCTGCTGCCCGCAAATTGCATGAGTGGGGAGTGAAGGAGGTCTGCATCACTTTGGGAAGCGAAGGAAGTCTGGTATTTATCGATGATTCCTTCTACGAAGTTCCTGCTTATTCACCAAAGGAAGTCGTAGATGCCACAGGATGTGGCGATACCTATTCGGCTGGTTATCTGTGGAGTCGCCAACAAGGAATCTCTCCCCTTGAAAGTGGAAAGATTGCAGCAGCAATGTGTACTATAAAATTAGAGCATAACGGACCTTTTGAGGGAAGCTTTGAAGAGGTCGAGAAGATTATAGAAAGCTACGAGAAGGCGTGATGCAGCAAAGTACAATATCAAGTTGAATTAGATGCTAAAGAAAAGCCCTCTCCCTGAAGGGGAGAGCGGGGAGAGAGGTCTATCCCCTATATTCCTCAGGAGTCATTCCCACCACTTTAATAAAAAGCTGTCGGAATCTTCCTGCCGTACAGAATCCCAATCTATTAGCTATTTCCTTATCATTAATCTCTCCTTCGAGAATCATCTGTTTGGCAATGTCGATGCGTCTCAGCGAGATATATTCGTTAAAATCCTTTCCTGTTTCGTGCTTCAGCAAATCGTTGAAATAAGCACTCGACATATTTAATTTCTGTGCAAACTGACAGGGACAAGGCTGTTTGCAGTCACTTGTTTTCTCGCTTTTTAGATAAGTATCTATAGCAGAAGTAATCTTGTGGATAGCTTCATCATTGGCATCATGACGGGTAATGAACTGACGATGGTAGAACCTCAGACAATAATTCAGGAATAGTTCCAGTTTATTGCATATCAATATCTGGGTGAATCTATCCACACCCCATTTTAATTCGTTTTCAATTTCCTCAAGTCCACGTTGAAAGATCGTCTTTTCGCGAGCAGAGATATGTAGAGATTCTTTCTCTTTGTATTTAAAGAATGAATACTGCTTAATCTTCTCCCCAAGGGCAGTTCCGCAAAGCAAGTCAGGATGAAATACCAGCATATAGCCCTTGTTCGGACGGCAGCATTTGCAATGAATATCGACAGCTTTATCGGGTGAATGAAAAACTAATACCCCTTCATTGAAATCATATTTCTCTTTACCATAATCACAGCCGTTGATAGGGTGATGCAAAAGCATAATAGAGTAGCATCCCAATCTGATATCTTCATCTTCATCGGCCTTGGAAAAGTCGATGATGCTAATCAGAGGGTGTAATGTCTTTTCGTTGAATAACTTATTGCAGGAACAAACTGTATCTATATGTTTTGTATTTGTTGTCAAAGCGCTTTGCGATATTGGTTAGGGGTCATTCCTGTATTTCGCTTGAAATAACGGTTGAAATGCTGTGAATACTCAAATCCTAGTTCGTAGGAAATCTCATTAACGGTTTTCTGTGAACTTGCCAGTTCCTCTTTGGCAAGATCGATAATCTTGTTTTGGATATATTCCTGAGGGGTGCGGCCTGTTTCCTTTTTCACTAAGTCGCCGAAATAGTTTGGTGATAGGAAACACTCACTGGCGAAATATTTCACGCTTGGGAGTCCTTCCTGTTTTGGGCGATCGCCAACGAAATATTCATCAAGCAGGCGCTCGAACTTATCCAGAACATCCAGATTGGCTGTTTTGCGAGTAACAAACTGACGTTCATAGAAGCGCATACAGTAGTCGAGCAGCAGCTCTATATTTCTGCAAATCAACTTCTTGCTGTGATTGTCGATAGGATGATCCAACTCCATACTTATTTTGTTGAGACAGTCCTTGAAGATAGTCTTTTCATCCTCACTCAAATGGAGTGCCTCTCGGGAGGAATAAGAGAAGAAATCATATTGTTTGATGTCATGTCCCAATGAGGTACCTCGGATGAGATCGGGGTGAAACATCAAACCAAGAGCTTGCGGTTTATAGTCGGCATGTGGCTTGAAGTGTACCACCTGACCTGGTGCGAAAGAAGTGACGGTACCCTCTTGATAATCATAAGGTTGACGGCCATAAGTGATATCACCGCAAATAGCCTGCTTGAGCCAGATGGAATATACACCATATTCGAAAGTTGCCTCTTGACATGCCATAGCCAGATCGGCATCCTCCATATTAAAAACAGTAATAAGTGGATGCTTGGTCTCAAAACCCATCAAACGGTTATAGTCGTCAATGGAGTCAATTCTTCTGATAATTTCTTCAGCCATAATTGTGTCTGTTTATTCGTTTGCAAATTTAGTGATTAATCCTTAAATCAGCAATACCTTATTTACGGATTAATGGATATTAATTACTTACCAGCAATTAACAATTAGTAATTATCAATTAGAAATTAGTAATTGTGATTACCTTTTTTCTTCTGTATTATCAATTGAAATATTGGAGTTATTTGCATATC
>CAJOPE010000113.1 GCA_905236815.1 uncultured Prevotella sp.
TAAACCGTACATTTACGTTGGCTATTTCAACCGTATTCGCTAATCACCAAATTTCAAGGAGTTATATTTCGTCGAACTCACGTTAATCTAGCTAGCCTTCTTTAATGATTTATCAACCCTGTTTTTTGTAAAAAATAAGCAACATTCCCGGATAGAAGAGAAATTGTTCAATATTTCAAGTCTTCGTTCACAAATTAAAGCATAACCCTGACCCGCACGTTAAATTGCATTAATAAGGAAAGTTTTTCGTAAAAACGCCTCGCTAAGTGATTTTTTATTGCTATATTTGCACGCAATAAATTTCTAAAGTTACAATATGTCATCATTTGTTGCAGATAAAATTGTAATGGACGGTCTTACTTACGACGACGTCCTTTTAATCCCTGCTTATTCAGAGGTACTTCCAAAAGAAGTTCAGTTAAAAACCCAGTTCTCTCGTCACATCCAGCTGAATGTTCCTTTCGTAACAGCAGCGATGGATACTGTTACCGAGTCTTCTATGGCAATTGCGATTGCTCGTGAAGGTGGTATTGGAGTTATTCATAAGAATATGACTGTAGAGGAGCAGGCTCGCCAGGTAGCTATCGTTAAGCGAGCTGAGAATGGTATGATCTATGATCCTGTAACCATTCGTCGCGGTCGCTCAGTAAAAGATGCCCTGGATATGATGGCTGAATATCATATTGGTGGTATTCCTGTAGTAGATGACGAAAATCATCTGGTAGGTATTGTTACGAATCGTGATCTTCGTTTTGAGCGTCACATGGACCGCTTGATCGATGATGTAATGACTTCTGAGAACCTTGTTACTACACATCAGCAGACCGACTTGGTTTCTGCAGCCCAGATTCTTCAGGAGAATAAGATTGAGAAATTGCCTGTAGTTGATCAGAACAATCGCTTGATCGGTTTGATTACTTACAAGGACATTACAAAAGCTAAGGATAAGCCAAATGCTGCCAAGGATGACAAGGGACGCTTACGCGTTGCAGCAGGTGTTGGTGTTACTGCTGATACACTCGACCGTGCTCAGGCTTTGGTGAATGCTGGTGTAGATGCTATTGTTATTGATACTGCTCATGGACACACTAAGGGCGTAGTTGAGAAACTTAAGGCTGTAAAGGCTGCTTTCCCTAATGTGGATGTTGTTGTTGGTAATATTGCAACAGGTGCAGCAGCTAAGTATCTTGTAGATAATGGCGCAGATGCAGTTAAGGTTGGTATTGGTCCTGGTTCTATCTGTACAACTCGTGTGGTTGCAGGTGTTGGTGTTCCTCAGTTGAGCGCCATTTACGATGTATATTCTGCAATCAAGGAAACTGGTGTTCCATTGATCGCCGATGGTGGTCTTCGTTACTCTGGTGATGTTGTCAAGGCTTTGGCTGCTGGTGGTACTGCTGTGATGATTGGTTCACTCGTTGCAGGTACAGAGGAAAGTCCAGGCGAGACAATCCTGTTCAATGGCCGTAAGTATAAGAGCTACCGTGGTATGGGTTCTCTTGAAGCAATGGAGCAGAAGAACGGCTCGCGCGACCGTTATTTCCAGAATGATATCAGCGATGCAAAGAAGCTTGTACCAGAAGGTATCGCTGGTCGAGTACCTTACAAGGGCACAGTTCAGGAAGTTATCTATCAGTTGATTGGTGGACTTCGTTCCGGAATGGGTTATTGTGGTGCTTCAACAATTGAAAAATTACACGACGCTAAGTTCACTCGCATCACAAATGCTGGTGTATTGGAGAGTCATCCTCACGATATTCAGATTACAAGTGAGGCTCCAAACTATAGCCGTCCAGAATAATATTTGATTAAGAAATACACATGAAACGATATGCGTTTATGATGGCAATGCTCCTTTCTGGGAGCATTGCTTTTGCTCAGACATCAGACCCAGTGATTATGACAATCGCAGGTCAGCCTGTTAGTCGCTCAGAGTTTGAATATTCTTACAACAAGAATAATTCAGAAGGTGTGATTGATAAGAAAAGTGTTGATCAATATGTTGACTTGTTCGTAAACTACAAGCTCAAGGTAAAGGCTGCTTTGGATGCTAATCTTGATACTTTGAATTCTTTTGCACAGGAATTCAAGAGCTATCGCGATCAGCAAATCCGTCCTACAATGATCAATGATGCAGATGTTGAGGCTGAAGCGCAGAAAATCTATCAGGAAACTAGGAAGAGAATAGATGATGGAGGAGGTATGGTCAAGGTTGCCCATATTCTTGTCCTTTTGAAACAGAAAGCATCGGATGCTGAGCAGAAGGCTGCTCAGGAGAAGATAGACTCTATCTACAAGGTGCTGAAACATGGAGGTGACTTTGCCGAGCTGGCAAAGAAATACTCTCAAGATCCAGGCTCTGCGAAGAATGGTGGAGACCTCGGTTCTTGGATTACCAGAAACCAGACAGTTAAGGCTTTTGAGGATGCTGCCTATGGCTTGAAGAAAAAAGGTCAGTACACAAAGCCAATTCAGTCGGAGTTTGGTTATCATATCATTCTGCTGAAGGATAAGCAGAATTTCTTCCCTTATGATTCTGTTAAGGCAGATATTCATCGTTTTATCGACTCACGCGGAATTCGCGAGAAAATCATCGACGACAAACTGGATTCTATTGTGAAGACAATGCCTGCGGGAACAACTCGTGAGGTAGTTCTTGACAAGAAGACAGACGAACTCGCTTCGAATGATCCTAATTTGAAATATCTGGTTCAGGAATATCATGATGGACTCTTGCTGTATGAAATCAGTAACCGTGAGGTTTGGGACAAGGGTGCTAAGGATGAGAAAGGCCAGGAGGCGTATTTCAAATTGAACAGAAAAAAATATAATTGGGATAAGCCTCGCTTCAAGGGTATTGCCTATCATGTAAAAGATGAGAAGGATATCAAGGCTGTAAAGAACAGTGTAAAGGGAAAGCCTTTCACAGAGTGGGCTGATATCTTGCGTACAACCTTCAATAATGATTCTGTTATCAGAATTCGTGTAGAGAAAGGTATCTTTAAGGAAGGTGATAATGCACTTATCGACAAGATTGAATTTAAGAAAGATACAACCGTAAAAGAAGTTAAGGACTATCCTTATGATGCTACTTTTGGTAAGATGCTGAAGAAGGGTCCTGAAGATTATACAGATGTGAAGTCATTGGTAGTAGCCGACTATCAGGATGCTCTGGAAAAAGAGTGGGTAGCTTCGCTTAGAAAGAAGTACTCATATACTGTTAACAAGGACGTGCTTGCAACAGTGAACAAACACTAAATGAAATAGATCGAATGAAATCGGGAAAGAAAATATTAGTAGGTACAGCTTCATTACTTCTGTTGGTAGGAGTAACCGCTAATGCTACACATGGAAAAATCTCTATGTTTGGCAACTTGAGAGGAGAAGTTGCAGCCGATAACGATACAAATAAAGTAATTGAAACTCCAAAAATCAATGAGAGCAGTATTGTTGATGAGGTGATCTGGGTGGTAGGAGACGAACCTATCCTGAAATCGGATGTAGAGCAAATGCGTATTCAGGCAGAACTTGAGGGTATTAAGTTCCAGGGTGACCCTGATTGTACAATTCCTGAGCAAATAGCTGTTCAGAAATTATATCTTCATCAAGCAGTTATTGATAGTATTGAAGTTCAGGAATCTAAGGTTGTTGAAGGTGTTAACAGCCAGATAAATTATTGGATTCAGCAAGCTGGATCAAAAGAGAAACTTGAGGAGTATCGTGGCCAATCGATCACCCAGATGCGTCAAAGTCTGCATGATGATTATAAGAATCGTATGTTGGTTCAGGAGATGCAGAGAAAGTTAGTGGAAAATATCAAGGTTTCTCCAGCGCAGGTTCGTACTTATTTCAAGAAGCAACCTGCTGATAGTATTCCTTTTGTTCCAACAACTGTGGAAGTTGAGATATTGACTAATCATCCTCGTATTCCTATTGAGGAAATTAATCGTATCAAGGATGAGCTTCGCGAATATACAGACCGTGTGACAAAGGGAGAAATCTCATTTGGTACACTAGCTAGTTTGTATTCAGAAGATCCTGGTACCGCTCGAAATGGTGGTGAACTAGATTATGTAGGTCGAGGCATGCTTGACCCTGCATTTGCAAATGTGGCTTTCAACTTGACTGACCCAAAGAAGATCTCAAAGATTGTAGAGTCTGAATTCGGTTTTCATATTATTCAGCTGATTGATAAGCGTGGTGATAAGATTAAGGTTCGTCACATTCTTCGTAAGCCAGTTGTTTCTCAGGAAGCAATTGATAAGTCAATTGTTCGATTGGACTCTATTCGCACAGACATAGTTGCTGATAAATGGACTTTTGAGAATGCTGCTTCCTATTTCTCTGATGATAAAGATACGAGAAATAACAAGGGATTGATGGCAAATACTTCTCAGAATGGTAGCAGAACTTCCAAGTTCGAGATGAAAGACCTTCCTACTGAAGTAGCTCGTGAAATCGAGGGTATGAAAGTGGGAGACATTTCAAAACCATTTACTATGATAGACAGCAGAGGAAAGCAGACCTGTGCTATTGTGAAACTCATAAACCGAACAGAGGGCCATCGTGCTACTATCACAGAGGATTTCCAGACAATGAAAGATATTGTCTTGGCAAAAGAGCGTGAGCAAGTATTGCACGACTGGGTTGTTAAGAAAATAAAGACTACTTATGTAAAGATGAATGATCGTTACAAAGGGTGTAATTTTGAATATAAAGGATGGGTTAAATAAATGCCTAAATTCCATAGATATAAGAATTTTAGCGGGCATAGAATCATAAGTGTTGTGGTTCTATGCCTGTTTGGACTTTGCCTGATTCAGGCAATGGCTCTTTCTCGTCAGTCTAAAAAACGGACAAAAGGTGATCGTGTTTATTTGCTGCATGCAGATGAATTGAGTTTTGACCAGTTTGGTAGTAATCCTGGTGCGCAAATTGTAAAAGGAAAAGTTTCTTTCCGTCAGGGAAGTGCTTATCTAACTTGTGATAGTGCCTATTTTTTTGAGGCATCCAATTCCGTTAAGGCTTTTGGACATGTGCGCTTTCGTCAGGCAGATACCTTATCGTTGGCTTGTGACAGGGCGGAGTATGATGGTATGGCTCAAATGATGCGAGCTAGAAAAAATGTTGTGTTGCGGCATAGAACACAAGTACTTCGTACGGATAGCCTTGACTTCGACCAGTTATATAATATGGCGAATTTTGTCGATGGTGGTATTCTTGTTGATGGCAAGGATCGTCTTGTTGCTGATTGGGGAGAATATCATACCGATACTCGTCAGACTAAATTCTGTTATAATGTCAAACTTAAGAGTGGTAAGGATTTAATCACAACAGATACCTTATATTATGATGTTATTCGGAAAAAAGCTCATGTTACAGGTCCTTCTAAGATTAAATCAGGAAAGAGTACTGTTAAGACAAATGACGGATATTATAATACCCGAACTGACCAGGCTCAGCTTTTTGGTCGCTCTACTCTTGATGATGGTGAAAAATCAGTTACAGGAGACAGCCTTTATTATATAAAGGGTGGAATGAGTAGAGGATTTGGTAATGTAATCTATAAAGATTACAAGAATAAAAACCAGTTGAATTGTGGGTATTTGCAGTATAATGAAAAGACAGGTTACGGCTTTGCTACCAAGAAAGCTGTTGCTATGGATTATTCACAGAAGGATACTTTATGGGTGCATTCTGATTCCATGAAGATTTACACCTATAATATTAATACAGACTCTGTATTTCGCAAGGTGCATGCATTTAATAAGGTGAGAGCTTATCGTCGTGATATTCAAGCTGTATGTGATTCGATGGTATTTAATTCCAAAGATTCTTGCGCAACAATGTATAAAGATCCTATAGCCTGGAGTGGCACGAGACAGTTGCTAGGTGAACAGATAAAGGTTTTCATGAATGATTCAACCGTCAGGGAAGCCCATGTTATAGGTCAGGCATTAGTAATTGAGCAGATGTCAGATAGTACGCACTACAATCAGATTACATCAAAATTGATGAAAGCCTATTTTGTAAATGGTAATATCCGAAGTGGTGAGGCTATTGGAAATGTTCAGGCAATTTTCTATCCGGTTAATGATAAGGATAGTTCGTTGATCGGTCTGAATTATACAGAAACAGATACGATGAGGATGTACCTTTCACCTAATCGAAAACTTGAGAAGGTATGGATGCCTAAGGCAACAGGTACTTTGTATCCGCTTACGCAGATACCACCTAGTAAGAAATTACTAACAAACTTTGCCTGGTTTGATAAAATAAGACCAATTAACAAAGATGATATCTTTGTGTGGCGGGGTAAGGATAAAGGTAATGAGTTAAAGAAAATAGTTCGCCACGAGGCACCATTACAGCATATAGGTAAACCAACAACCGAGAAAGGAACAAATAAATGAGCGATATCATACAACTACTTCCAGATTCAGTAGCTAATCAGATTGCTGCAGGAGAGGTTATCCAACGACCAGCATCTGTGATAAAAGAGCTCGTTGAGAACTCTGTGGACGCTGGTGCAAAAACAATTAATGTGCTTGTAGTTGATGCGGGTAAGACTTCTATTCAGGTAATTGATGATGGAAAAGGAATGTCAGAAACGGATGCACGCTTGTCTTTTGAACGTCATGCAACTTCAAAGATTCGTCTGGCTGATGATCTGTTTTCTCTTCACACAATGGGATTTAGGGGTGAGGCTTTGGCTTCTGTTGCAGCTGTTGCTCAAATTGAGCTTAAGACCCGTCAGGAAATAGATGAAATTGGAACACATCTGTCGATATCAGGTTCTAATTTTACAGGACAGGAACCTTGTTCTTGTCCTGTAGGTAGCAATTTCCTTGTTGAGAATCTTTTCTTTAATGTACCTGCTCGACGAAAGTTTCTAAAGTCAAATACTACGGAACTAAATAATATTCTCACCTCTTTTGAGCGTATTGCACTTGTTTATCCTGATATTCATTTTACATTACATTCTAATGGAACTGAAATATTGAATCTGCGTCCAGGATCTAGTCGCCAGCGTATTATAGATGTTTTTGGTAAGCGTCTTAATCAGCAGTTGCTTCCTGTAAAGGTAGATACGTCTATGTGTAAGATCAGTGGTTTTGTTGGAAAACCAGAATCAGCAAAAAAGAAGGGTGCTTATCAATATTTCTTTGTCAATGGTCGTTATATGAAACATCCTTATTTTAATAAGGCAGTGATGACGGCTTTTGACAGAATGGTACCGATGGGGGAGCAAGTACCTTACTTTATCTATTTTGATGTGAATCCAGAAGATATCGATGTGAATATTCATCCGACAAAAACTGAAATAAAGTTTGAGAATGAACAGGCTATATGGCAAATACTTACAGCTGCCGTAAAAGAGTCGATAGGAATATTTAATGAGGTTCCATCTATTGATTTTGATACAGAAGGAAAACCTGATATTCCAGTGTTTAATCCGAATGCTTCGACTGATGCTCCAAACTTGAATTTTAATCCACAATATAATCCTTTCAAGGCAACACCCTCTTATGAATCAAGAGAACCAAAAACACCTTCTAATTGGGACCAGCTTTATGAGGGATTAAAAGAGTCAAAGGTGAGCCAGGAGGCTGAGATTTTTGAATCTCCAGTTGATGATGAAGTTGAGGTATCTTCTTCAAAGGCTATTATTGAAGAAAAATCACCTGCTCATTACCAATATAAAGGAAAATATATAATGACTGCTGTTAAGTCTGGATTGATGATTATTGATCAGCATCGTGCTCATATACAAATACTATTCGAACAGTATCAGCATAAGATGGCAGATAAATCGATGGAGTCACAAAAGGTACTTTTCCCTGAAATAGTTCAATTTCCTCAGTCAGAGCGAGTCGTGTTGGAGAAGATAATGCCCGAAATGACTGATATGGGTTTTGAACTTACAGATATGGGTCAAGGTAGTTATGCTATTAATTCAGTTCCTTCAGGACTTGATGGTATGAATTATGTTACCTTAATTAATAATATGGTGACTTCTGCAGTTGAAAAAGGAGCATCTGCAAAGGAAGATGTTGTACGAACACTTTCTTTAACTTTGGCTCGCAATGCAGCTATCCCACAAGGCCAAATATTAAGCAATCAAGAGATGGAAAATATCGTTAATGAATTGTTTTCTTGCTCTACTGTAAATTATACACCTGATGGAAAAAATATACTTTGTATCCTTAAACAAGAGGAGATAGAGCATCTGTTAGGGTGATAAAAAAGGCTTTTTAACATAAATTATGTCTAAAATGTGACTTTTTTTGTTTAAAAACGATATATTTTCGAGGAAAAAGATACAAAGTTTCAAAATTATTGCTAACTTTGCCGCAAGAATTGATAGTTTCTATACGAAATTAAGATAATAAAATAATTAAGCTATGAAGAAATTAATATTCGCTCTGGCATTAGGCTTCTCTCTGAGTGGTTTTGCTCAGGAGTCGACTACATCTACTCCTGTACGTAAGTATAGTGTAGCAACAAACCCATTCTGGAGTAACTGGTTCTTCCAGGGAGGCCTTGAATGGAATGCATGGTATTCTGCCGCAGAACACGGAAATGGTCTCGCTCGTAGTCCGTTTAAGAGTTTCCGCTCAAATCCAGGAATTGGTTTGGCTGTCGGCAAGTGGTTCACTCCAGAACTTGGTCTCCGTACTAAACTTCAGGGTATTTGGGGTAAGACAGTAGATCCTAGTCGTTTTGGTAAGGATCTGAGTTCTCCTAACAAATATTGGATTTTGAGTGAGCAGATCATGTTGAACTTAAACAACTTGATTTGTGGTTACGATGAGGACCGTGTATGGAATTTCATTCCATTCGTTGGTGGTGGCCTTGGTCACTCTATGTCTCACGGAACATATTCTATGGGCTTGAACGTTGGTGCTCAGTCTTTGTGGAAGCTTAACGATAAGTTAGGTATTTATGTTGAGGCTGGTTGGCATCGTTACGAGAATGGAATCGATGGTTCTAACGACTTTAGCCGTGGTAAACGTGGATGGGATTCTCATACAAACAATCTCTATGCTGAGTTAGGTGTAAACGTTAACTTGGGTAAGAGCAATTGGGAGAAGACTCCAGATATCGACGCTATCAATGCACTTCATCAGTCAGAGCTTGATGCTCTCAACTCTCAGTTGAATGATGCTAATGCAGAGAACGATCGTTTGAAGAAACTTCTCGCAGAGCAGAAGGAAGTTGAACAGCCAGCTCCAGTTAAGGAATATGTTACAACTCCTGTTTCTGTATTCTTTAATATTGGTAAGAATAAGGTTGCTAACCGTAGAGACCTCGTAAGCGTTGAGCAGATTGCTAAGTATGCAAAGGACAACGATGCTAAGGTTCTTGTTGAGGGTTATGCTGATAGCGCTACTGGTTCTGCAGAGCTTAACAACAGACTTTCTCAGGAACGTGCTGAGGCTGTTGCTGCTGAACTCGAGAAGCTCGGTGTTCCTTCTGGCAATATCATGACTAAGGGACATGGTGGTGTAAGCGATTTGTCACCTGTTTCTTACAACCGTCGCGCAACAGTTCAGATTTCTGAGTAAAAAGTTACTCAAAAATTTGGTAGATAAAAATAAAAGTCTTACCTTTGCACTCGCAATACAAAAGGTAAGACTTTTGTTTTAGGGCGTTTAGCTCAGTTGGTTTAGAGCATCTGCCTTACAAGCAGAGGGTCGGCGGTTCGAATCCGTCAACGCCCACAAGGGGTGTTTCCCTGTAATCCTCCGGGATTGCAGGGATATTTTTTTATATTCAATTCTTATCTTGAAGCCGTTTTTTATTTTTTTTGTTGGACTTTAGGGTTTGAAGATTTCTTTCCTTTAAATGTTTGCTTCGCTAGTCTTGGGCTTTTACTATTTTGGTAGGGAGCCTTATGGCTTGGCTTATGATCAGTTTGTGGTTTGTTGGCTACTTATTGTAAAATAATCGTTTGTGGAATTGTAGCTTGTAGTCTTGGTTATTGTGTAGGGACTGTTTAGGTTATATTTTGTTTGAATAGGCTCAGAATTAAGCGGTCGGACTTTTTTCTTCTCTGTTGGTGAATATTTTATATGATATGGAAACTTTTCGAGACTCAGATTAATAACTTTTTTTTGAGATATACATTTGTGAAATATGAATTTGTCTAGAGCTGTTTTGGTTGTTGTGTGATTAGTACTTTTTTGGGGGGTGAGATAAATTCTTTGCTTCTACAAGTAAGAAAATCATAAAAGGTTTGTATTGAAATGCTGTTACTGTTATTTTTAGCTTTGTATTTGGTATATGCTTACTGCTAGTAGAAGCTGATTTTTGCAATATTTTTTTTGAAAGTGAATTCTGGATAATTCGGTTTTATGACACTTGATCTTTTCAATAACTTGTATTTTAGGATTATATATAACGAATGTCTTGCTTATGAATGTAGAGTATGAGTTTTTTTTATGTTTCTAGTAAATGTTATAATACTTTGATATTTAGATTGTTGTGATTGGTATGGGTAGCATTAGCTTTGAATATTTTCTTTTTTGAAAGAAAAAAGTTTCGAAAACATTTGGTGGTTTCGAATAAAGTTACTACCTTTGTAACTGCTTAAAAGAAATAAGGGCGTTTAGCTCAGTTGGTTTAGAGCATCTGCCTTACAAGCAGAGGGTCGGCGGTTCGAATCCGTCAACGCCCACA
>CAJOPE010000114.1 GCA_905236815.1 uncultured Prevotella sp.
AATGTACGGTTTAGAGGTCGTAAACCGTCGGTTTAGACCAGCTAAACCATTGAATTAGCTTTTTTAACATTTGCGGAACATGCTGAGGCTATTGCGGCTAACTGTATTTTAGATTCATCGAACTCACGTTAAACTACTTCTCCCCACAAGTAGGGGAGAAGTAATATGATAAAAATTATCCTTTAAGAGTTATCCAATAAAAAAAATAGGTAGCTATCAAAAAAAAGACAGCTACCTATTTTTGTAGATATACCCTAGAAGAACATCCTCCCCTTCGGGGAGGCTTGGTGGGGTTATTATTTTAAAACTGATTCAATAGGATTTCTAATGCCCTTCATTCCTACTAAGAAAGCTTTAGCGGAACCAAATTTCAGGAACATATCCAATCTTACAGGAACGTGATTGTCATCATCTGTTACATAGAAATCGACAATACGCTTATATTTCTTTTCATCTTCTTCCCATTCCATATAGGCGAGGCGCAAGCAGCGATAGGTAACTCCATTATCAGCCTTTACCTTTACTACGCCCTGATAACGCAACTGAGCTGGGGTTTTGTCGTCTCCATCCACAATAGGGAATTTCACTACATGACCGGTTTTCCATCCCTTTGGACTAAAACTTCTGGCACGAAGGAAGATACTCATCATATCGAAAACACACTCGTTGAAGTTGTTATTCTGCCAATTATGAGTACCATCATGGCGCAATCTATGCTGACGAACATTCACACCATTTCCTGGATACTTATACCATACCTCATCAACTGTATATCGCTTGCCCTCTCTAGCTCCCTTACGGAAATACAGAGGTTCCAATTTTGTACTGTTATAACAAAGAAGAGTATCACGAAGAACAAAGAAATTATCCACTCTATTATTGCCTCGAGTTGTCAGGCTCGAACGATAGGCTGGACTTCCCTTGTAAGAACTTTCCACGGTGGACATAGAAGCCGAACCAGCTTTCACCCATACAAACTTCCAGTTGTAATACAAGTTATAAGTTAAAAACTCGCCTGATTTAAAGGCTGTGTTCTTGAAAGTACACTGTGCTGAAGTGGTCGTTGTAAAAAGCGCCAACATCGCAAGTATCATTAGTGTCTTAATCTGTTTCATACGCATTTTTGTGTTATGTTTAAGGAATGTACTGAATGCCTAGATTTCTAGCACGTTGTGCATTCTGATGTTTAACTTTCTTTTCCTTATCAGCTTTTTGTTTAGTTATCTCGGCAGGCTTCTGCTTGTCGAGTGATACAGCTGTAGGGTTCCAGGTTTCTGTTACATCCCATTTCGCTCTACATTCTATCTTTTCTGGATAATAGTATACAGCTTCTGCCTGTCTGTCGGCTTTGTATTCACCTGTATCCCATTTTCCATTATGATTGCTGTCAACATATAGACGTAAATAGTAGGTCTCAGGTTTAATATAAAAAAATTCTGCCACACCATTATTTGTTGCAACTTCCTTTACCACCTTGTCTGATTTGTCCAATAACTGTACTACTACAGAAGTATCATTCAGACTAGCGAGATTTAGCAGCAACGTACTATATTCGTCCATAGACTTCACCTTAAAGCCCTGCTTATAAGCAGCAGAAACATTACCATAAATATCGGCAAAGGCAGCAGAATCCACCTCTAGAGAATACTCTATCTCTGGGCGCCATTCACCTTTAAGTTGATAAGTATGATCGGCTATCTTGTTTATTTCAAAAGGAGATCGATACCATAAAGTATCATGCTTGGCATAGAGATGAATACCTGCCGTATCGAGCTTAGCAAGCGGTTTGTTAAATACGAAATCCACATTCTGATCAGGATCCATCTGAGAGTTCACCCTTACGCTGAATTCCATTGGCTTAGGAGCCATGATAGAATCATATTTCTCACCCCTCTTCTTTCTCTTCTCCTGTTTTGATTTCCATTCCTTGAGTTCCTTCTCCGCACGTTTTATACGCTTGGCATAAGTATCCTTCGAAAGCACCTCGAAGGCAGAATCCACTACATTCCGCAATACCCCAAGACTATCAGTAGCGCGATAGCACAAATCCATTCTTAAGGTATCCTGATTCACCAAAGCAGTATCCTTCAGCCAATAGGTAATTGTATCCTTATCGGCAGAAGACTCAATGATAAAAGCATCCTTCTCATCGAAATTCAAGCCCTTTATTTCCGGCAGACGATCATCACCATAGGTAAAGAAGAGCGAGAAATGATCAGCCTCCTTTCTCTCTGCCTTGAGAAACTGACGGTCGGTAAGTTTCTCTGTAAAAGCAGTAAGGATGATATTATCCGGTAGGAATCGAGTATATTCCACCTGATTGATATTCTTGATATGAAGTGTATCCACCCAAGTAGTATCCTGACGGACATCAGGACGGGAAGATGGAACGATAATATCGTGGTTAAAAGCCAGTTTCTCACTTTTCTGCGAGTAGATATAGTTTCCATCCTGATCTTGGAGAGCATATACACGATAGCTTCCAGGAGCCACACCCTTGATAACAAAGCGGCCACGACTATCCGTACGGCTCACTCTCAGCATCGACTCTGTAGTAAAGGCAGAATCTGCCTGATTGGAATATAATCCCACCAGAATACCCTTAATAGGCTCCAGATTCTCAGCCTCGAGAACGGTTCCCGAAACCTCCATGGTGTCGATTACATCTCCTGTAGAGAAACTATAGGTATAATTTCCAAGTGGATTGCCCTCATTATTATCGCTGATAGCATCCGAGAAGTCCACCGTATAGGTAGTATTTGGAATCAACTCATCCTGCAACTCCACAGAAATGCGCTTACCCTCTCCCTTGATGATAGGAGCCTCGAGCTGAGGTGGAGAAACCACCACCTTCTCGGAAGCATTCTCCAGTTTGATGAACTCATCAAAATAGATATTCACCTTCTTGCTCTTCACATTGATGGCCTTATCGGCAGGACTCGCTCCAACTACCTTAGGAGGGGTCTCGTCGTACCATCCGCCGTCAGGACTTCCCATCTTGGCACAAGAAGAGAGCAGGAGAAGGGCAGCACCCAACACTCCTGCCTTTCCCTGGAAAAGGCTCTTGAAACGATTTCTATATTGCTTGAATTTCATCATATAATTCTTTCCTTTGGAGATATCTACTTGCTGTTAAGCTCGAGCATCTCCTCGATATTCTTGCGGCTGTTGCTGAGTCGTGGAATTTTGTGTTGACCACCCAACTTACCCTTGTTTTTCAACCATTCATTGAACAATTCCGGACGGGCCTTTATCACCTCCAGATGCTGAAGGGTGACATCATGAGAGCGCTTTGCCTCATAGTCACTATTGATTTCCTGCAGTTTCTGGTCGAGCAAATCGGAGAACTCCTGCAGACTAGCTGGTTCCTTGCTGAACTCGATAAGCCACTGGTGGCGGCACTTCGCATTGCTGTCCATATAGACAGGAGCAGCCGTATATTCACTCACCTGAGCCCCTGTTTTCTCGCAGGCATAGGCCAATCCCTTCTCGGCATTGTCCATAATGAGCTCCTCACCAAAGGCATTGATGAAATACTTGGTGCGACCTGTAATCACAAACTTATAAGGGTTCTTGCTGGTGAACTGAACCGTGTCGCCAATCATATAGCGCCATAGACCACAGGAAGTAGTGATGAGCATCGCATAGTTCTTGCCCACCTCGACACCCCAGAGAGGCACTACCGTAGGATTATCCGTACCAAATTCATCCATAGGAATGAACTCATAGAAAACATCATAATCCAGCATCAGCAGCATGCTCTTATCATCTGGATCGCTCTGCAATCCGAAGAAGCCCTCACTGGCATTATAGGTTTCCATATAGTGCATATTCGAAGAAGTGATGAGCTGCTCATACTGCTTGCGATAAGGCGTGAAGGCGATACCACCATGGAAGAATACCTCCAGGTTCGGCCACACCTCCTCGAGATGCTTCTTGCCCGAAATCTCCATCATGCGCACCAATACACTCAGCATCCAGCTAGGAACACCCGAGATATTGGTAACATTCTTGTTCAGGCACTCATGTGCGATGCGGTCGCGCTTAATCTCGAAATCGCTCAGCAGGGCTGTAGCCTTCTTAGGCACTCTCACGAGATTGGCCAGCGGATTGATATTTTCAATCAGAATGGCACTTAAATCGCCCACCAGACTATTTGGAAGGTTATAGTTAGGAGAATGACTACCTCCAAGGATTAAAGCCCTTCCGTCGAATATTTTACTTTTAGGATTATTTCTTAGATAGAGGGCAACCGTATCAAAGCCCCCCTTATAATGAATATTCTTCAATCCATCCTCAGAGACAGGAATAAACTTACTCTTGTCGTTGGTAGTACCCGAAGACTTCGCATACCACTTCACCGTACCTGGCCACAGCACATTTTTCTCGCCATGGCGCATACGGTCGATATCACCTTTCAGTTCCTCATAAGTATTAACAGGAACATTCTGAGCAAACTGCTCATAATTTTTGGTATTGTTTAGTAGATGCTTTATGCCGTATTCGGTATGTTTACCTTTACCAATCAGCGAATGAAGCACTTGCTGCTGCAGTTCCTCCGCACCATTCAAATGCTTTTCCAATTCTTTCTGACGAGGCTTAAAGACACTGCTTACGATTCTCGTTAAACTCATTATAATTGAAATATCATTTAAACTGCAAATTTACCCCAAACTTTCGACAATAAGTAAGTTTTTACCATTTTTTATAATAAAAAAATGAAGAGGATTAATTTTCCTCTTCATTTCCAAAAGCAGCAGCTTCGGCTGCAGCAATAATATCTTCCCTGCTTTCCTCCTTAGGTTTTGCAGATATGTCATTCAAGTCAAGTTCATCAATCTGCTGTTCAATAGCATTCTCGTTTGGATGATTCTTGTCTTCAAAAACTTCCTCCTTGAAAACATTTTCATGTTTCTCAGGCTGTGGTTCCTTCTCATCGTTCTGAGAAGAAATAATGAAATCGTCTTTGATTTCCGTATCAGGAACATTTTCCACAGGTTCCTCTTCCATCTTGGTGCGGTTCTGCTTAGCCGAGAATACAGCATCGATAAATTGCGGTTCTCTGCGAAGGCGGTCCAGTGTTTCCTTAGAAGCCACCTGCTGACTTTCCTTCTTGGAATAGCCTTTTCCACGGCCGCCAGCAATGCCCTCGATCACCACCTCATAAGAGAAAGTAGGACTACCATTCTGGTCGATACTTTGTCCCAGCATCTTGTATTCAAGCTGAACCCTGTTCTTCTGGCTCCATTCGATGAGTTTGCTCTTGAAGTTCACCTCCTTGTAAGCCACCTTATCGATGTTTATCATTTGTGCCAGAATACGGTTCTTCATGAACCACATGCAAGCATCGTAACCACGGTCGAGGTAGATAGCGCCCACCAGCGCCTCGAAAGCATTTCCACCCATATAACTATTGTGAGAAGAACTTCTTCCGTTCGAAAGAATCAACTGATTGATTCCCAATTCCTGAGCGAGTTTGTTCAACGTGTCGCGCTGCACAAGCTTGCTTCGTGTATTCGTAAGGAATCCCTCCCTTTTACCTGGAAAGTGCTCATAAACGATATCACCCACAATAGCATCCAGGATGGCATCGCCTAAGAATTCGAGTCGTTCGTTATTAACAGGCTTTCCTTTAGCATTTCTTCGCATAATACTCTTATGCATCAAGGCAAGCTTGTAATAACTGATATCATGTGGGTAGAAACCAATGATACGAAATAAAGACGAATAAAGCTCCTTCTCCTTGCGGAAAGGGAGCTTTATTCTATCTATTAAATTATTCAGCATACTTTTTGAAAATTACGCAGCAGTTGTGACCACCGAATCCGAATGTGTTGCTTAAAGCAGCACGGACTGTACGCTTCTGAGCCTTATTGAATGTAAAGTTCAGGTTGTAGTCCAATTCAGGATCCTCATCACCCTCTTCGTGGTTGATGGTTGGAGGCACAATGTCGTTCTTAACACTCAGTACACAAGCCATAGCCTCTACAGCGCCGGCAGCACCAAGAAGGTGACCAGTCATAGACTTGGTAGAAGAGATGTTAAGCTTGTAAGCCTGCTCGCCGAATACCTCCTTGATAGCCTTAGCCTCAGAGATATCACCTACGTGAGTAGATGTACCGTGAACATTGATATAATCAATATCCTCAGGCTTCATACTGGCATCCTCAAGAGCATTCTGCATCACGAGCTTAGCGCCAAGACCCTCTGGATGGGAAGCAGTGATGTGATAAGCGTCAGCGCTCTCACCCTCACCTACCATTTCAGCGTAGATCTTTGCACCACGAGCCTTAGCATGCTCAAGTTCCTCAAGAATAAGGCAACCAGCTCCCTCACCCATGATGAAACCATCGCGGCTGCCGCTGAATGGGCGAGAAGCGTGCTCAGGATCATCGTTGCGAGTAGAAAGTGCCTTCATTGCGTTGAAGCCGCCTACACCTGTCTCGCAGATAGCTGCCTCGGCACCACCACTAACGATGATGTTGGCCTTACCCAAGCGAATCAAGTTGAAAGCGTCGGCAACTGCATTGCTTGAAGAAGCACATGCAGATGTTGTAGCGTAGTTAGGACCGTGGAATCCAAAGTGAATTGAAATCTGGCCTGCAGCGATATCAGAGATCATCATTGGGATGAAGAAAGGATTGAAGAAAGGACCACGCTCAATATTCTGACCATAGTCAACAACCTCTTTCTGGAATGTACCAATACCACCGATACCTACACCATAAACAACACCAATGCGGTTTTTGTCTTCTTTTTCAAGATCAAGGCCAGCGTCCTTTACACCCTGGATGGCAGAAGCCATAGCCAGCTGGCAGTAACGGTCCATCTTGCGAGCTTCCTTACGGTCGATGAAGTTCTTTGGATCAAAGCCCTTCACCTCACAGGCAAACTTGGTCTTGAATTTTTCTGTATCGAAAAGTGTAATAGGCGCAGCACCGCTCTTACCTGCCACGAGGTTCTCCCAAGTTTCCTCAGGAGTAAGACCTAATGGAGTTACGGCACCAAGACCTGTTACTACTACTCTCTTTAATTCCATTATATATGATTAAATTGCTATTACTTAGCGTTCTCCTCAATATACTTGATAGCGTCGCCAACAGTTGCAATCTTCTCAGCCTTATCATCAGGAATAGAGATAGAGAACTCCTTCTCGAATTCCATGATCAACTCTACTGTATCGAGAGAGTCAGCACCAAGGTCGTTTGTGAAGCTTGCCTCTGGCTTTACTTCTGCCTCATCAACACCGAGTTTATCTACGATAATAGCCTTTACTTTGTTTTCAATTTCTGACATAATTGTAACTTTTAAAATGTTTATAATTGATTTCTAATTAAAAATTCGGGTGCAAAGAAACAAATTTTTAATCACATTTGCAAATAATTTTGAGAAAAAAGCGCTTTTCGCTGCACACAAGGGGTACAAATGTGCAAGTTTTCGGCTTTTTTCCTTGATAGTTTGCTCATTTTAAATAATTTACCTAATTTTGCACAACTAATTATATAATAATTTTCATTATGTCATTTACACAGAAAGCTAATAAGATTTTCAATCAGGCTATCAATGACTATCACATTGAGGATAACATCGATACACCTATCAAGAATCCGTACGAGGAGAATACGATTGAGAACAAATTGTATCTCAAGAACTGGATCGACACTGTTCAGTGGCATTTCGAGGATATCATCCGCGACCCTGAGCTTGAGCCGGTTAGCGGTATGGCGCTCAAGCACCGTATCGACAAGAGTAATCAGGACCGCACTGATCTTGTTGAGCAGATCGACTCTTATTTCCTCGATCTCTACAAGGATGTGAAGGTGCTCGACGATGCTACTATCAATACCGAGAGTCCTGCATGGGCTATCGACCGTCTTAGCATTCTCGCGCTCAAGATCTATCACATGAAGGAACAGGCCGAGCGCAAGGATGCCAGCGCCGAGCACATCGCAAAGTGCCAGGCTAAGCTGAACGTGCTTTTGGAGCAGCAGCAGGATTTAAGCAGCGCCATCGACCAGTTGCTCGAGGATATCGAGGCTGGTCGCAAGTATATGAAGGTATATCGTCAGATGAAGATGTACAACGACGTTGCTACCAACCCTATATTATATAAAGGTAAGAAATAAGCATTCCGCAAGATGAAAGCAGAGCACATACTGGTGATTCGTTTTTCTGCCATGGGCGATGTAGCCATGACAGTACCTGTGATTTATTCACTCGCCAAGCAGTATCCCCATGTTCGAGTAACGGTTCTCAGCCAGCCATTTGCCCGTACTTTCTTCGAGAATCTGGCTCCAAATGTGAGCTTTATGGAAGCTGATATCAAGCATGAGTACAAGGGCTTCAAGGGACTCGGAAAACTCTACAGCCGTCTGCTCGCCAAGCAGTTCACGGCTGTAGCCGATCTGCATAGTGTGCTCCGCTCCGAATATCTGCGCCTTCATTTCTTCCTCGACCGCTACAAAATAGCCCATATCGACAAGCATCGTTCTGGCAAGAAGAGACTCACAGCCTCCTCGGGCAAGCAATTAGTGCAGCAGCCCACCTCATTTCAGAACTATGCCGATGTATTTGCCAAGTTGGGCTATCCTGTAAAGTTCGACTTTACCTCTATCTTCCCGCCCGAGGGTGGCGATCTCTCCCTACTTCCAAAGGATGTCATCGGTGAGAAGCCATTTGGCGAGGCTTGGATAGGCATTGCACCATTTGCCGCCCATGAGGGAAAAATCTACCCTGTGCGCCTGATGGAGCAAGTTATCAACAAAGTTATCAACACTCATCCACACCATCGTCGCATCTTCCTTTTTGGCGGTGGCGAGCAGGAGAAAGCGCAGTTGGATGAGTGGGTTGCAAAGTATCCACAATGCGTGAATGCCTCGTCGGCTCTTGGTGGATTGAATCAGGAGCTAATTCTGATGAGCCACCTCGATGTGATGGTGAGCATGGATAGTGCCAATATGCATCTGGCCTCTCTGGTAAACACCCCAGTGGTGAGTATTTGGGGAGCCACCCATCCGTATGCCGGTTTTATGGGTTGGCATCAGGAGCCTCATAATGCCGTACAGCTCGATTTGAACTGCCGTCCGTGCAGCATCTACGGCAATAAGCCGTGTCTGCGAGGCGATTTCGCCTGTATGAAGAATATTTCCCCAGAACTTATTTCGCAACGTGTGGAATTCGTTCTGCATCAGAAATAAGCCAAGAAATCCGCCAGTAGTTTACGATTACTGGCGGATTTTTATTTTATTACTTATCCTAACGAATTTCGAGTTATATCTCTGTTCTATACCTTGTATCCTTTTAGTAAATGATTTATCTTAACGTGAGTTCGACGAAATATAACTCCTTGAAATTTGGTGATTAGCGAATACGGTTGAAATAGCCAACGTAAATGTACGGTTTA
>CAJOPE010000115.1 GCA_905236815.1 uncultured Prevotella sp.
ATTTCTTTTAATTTTTAATTTCAAAAGCATTGAGTTCGAAATCGGATCCTTATTTTTTGCTCTCCACTTTTGGATGTTGTTATTACTTGAACTTTAAGTTCGTTATAAACTTCATAAGGAAAAAGCAATCAATCTTTAATCACTAATCACTAATCCTTAATCCGTCAGAAAGAACCATCGTTCGTTTGACACATGCAAAAGTAGAAAGAATATAAGATAAAAAAAAGTAAGAAAATTAATTCAATAATTAAATTAATTTTCTTACTAAAAAAAAAGCATATTTTGCGCCTATAACTTCGTAACAATCGATGATTTTGTCGGCATTCCCTGTACGTGAACACTCATATACATTGCCAACTGCTCTTTGCCGTAGCAATCCTTTAGATACGACGACAATATAGAAAACACCTGATACACATCAGCCTTTTTCAAACGCGGCGATTCATCAGCCCTTCTGGTAAAGTCGAAAACGAAATCGCTAATCGTCCTGGCATCCATAGAAGGCGATCCATGCAGCAGAATCGGCAATACCAGCTCATTAAACTTGCGGCAGTAGATGTCCATACAGTCGGGATTGATCATATCTGCCAGGCACCTCACATCCTCGATGCCCTGATTATTTTTGCGGCCCACATGCGATTCCATCTGCTCAGCCTGGATAGCCTTTACCTCGCTCACCACAGTCCCCTCACCAGAGTTGCCATTCATCACCACCTGAACAGGTCCTGTAAAGAAAGTCTGGTGCTCCACATGTCTGAAATAGTTGCCACCAGGCTCAATAATTACTTTTGCATCCTCATCGTTTTCCATTATTCAGCTCCTATATTTGGTAGTTGCCTAAAATTCTGATTCTCTACACGGGCATAATAATTGCCACCAGCCTCCACCCTTATCTCGGGCTTTAGTTTCTCGCCATATTTAATAGATACTCGGCGTTCAATCTCCATTATCACCTTGTCGAGAGACTTCCTCAGGCGATTGTCGCTTTTCTCGTTGATCGCTATTAGCGCTTTCTTAAAAGCCAGCAGCGAGTCATCGCTCTCCTTCTTTAAATCTATCTTGTCTATCCACACGTTCAGCATCATATTGCCCTGCAGACTTCCCGTCATCACCTCCACGAACATCACTCCCGAAATAAACTCCCACATCTTCTTTCTTGGAATATCATCGTAGCGCAGACGGCAGATGAAATTCTCACGCTGTGTCACCCATACCTCGTAGAGGTTGCACGGGAAATCCCTGAGGCTGCTTTCTACCTCCTCCACCTTGTAGTGCTCATATTCCTGAATCATGATAAGCGAATCGTAATGCGTCTCGAGCAGTTGGTTCCATCTTTTCATCACCATGCCATCCGAGCAGAGCATCCCACCGGTTTTAGTGGCCGAATTGATTAGAATTCTGCATTGCTCCTCATATTCCGTCATACCGATGCATTTCATTCGTTCGGCCAGTTGCTGGCGTTCATGGTCCATGTCTCTCGACAAGTCGAACATCGAGAGCTGAGTAAATCGTTCGAGTTTGTATTCGAATTCCTTGCGGATATTCTCGTTCCAGCAGTGGTAGCTGTCGAGCAGGTCGGTGATATCCTCGAGGAGTTCGCTGCATTCTATAAGGTCTTTGGGGATAGGAATCGATGGACAGTTGCACACCCATTTTTTATAGGCCATTCTTGTTTTCCAGTCGATGATGGGCAGATAATCCTCTCCCCCGATAGCCAGCGTTAGGCGCTGCTCCTTCACGTCGGCCTTTACCACCTTGGCCCTGATGCGGTTTGTGTTTTTTTGTTGCATCAGTGCCCTAACCACGATGCGCATAGATTTGGCAACCACTTTCCTCAATATCCGTGAAAAGATACTGGACAGCATCCCGCAGAACCTGAGATTTGCCATCTCCGCAGGTATCGGAATGTTTATTGCCTTCATTGGTCTGAAGAATGCAAATATCATTGTTGCCAATCCTGCCACATTTGTAGGACTGGGAAAATTCACCCCCACAGCAATCCTCGGAATTATAGCCATCATCCTGAGTGGCGTGCTGATGGCAAGGAAAATCAAGGGAGCGCTCTTCTTCGCCATAATAATAGCGACAGCTATCGGAATACCTCTTGGGGTTACAGAGATTCCTGAAGGGTGGCTGCCAGTCTCAGCACCACAGTCACTGAAGCCGATTTTCTGCGAGTTTGATTTCAGGGGACTCATGAGTCTGCAGACAGTCCTTGTTGTATTTTCAATCCTTCTCGTAAACATCTTCGATACGGTCGGAACTCTTGTAGGACTGGCATACAAGACAGGCATAGTTAAGGAGGACGGCACCATACCTAGGGTGAAGGAGGCCATGATGAGCGATGCCATCGGTACGACCTGTGGAGCACTTCTTGGTAGCAGCACTATCACTACCTATGTGGAGAGTGCATCAGGTATCGCTGAGGGAGGGCGCTCTGGAATGACCTCATTTGTCACAGGACTCCTGTTTGTCTTCTCGCTGCTTCTATCCCCAGTATTCCTGCTTATCCCAGGCGCTGCGACAAGCGGAGCGCTGGTTCTGGTGGGTGTCCTTATGCTGGACTCAGTCAAGCGAATTAACCTTAGTGATGTCAGCGAGGCATTTCCCGCATTTATCACAATGATCACCATGGTGCTTTGCTACAGTATTGCGGATGGTATCTGCCTGGGTATTCTTTCATACGTTGTCATGAAGATTTGCACAGCGCAGTGGAAGGACCTAAACCCTACACTCATCATTCTGGCCCTGCTTTTCATCATCAATTTCGCACTTGCCTGAATAATCTCATATAGATATTATCTCCGAGATATTGTCAAAAGGCTTGGTGAATCGGGAAACCCGAAATAATTATCATGGTGAGGAATTTGACTACCATGGACTAGAAGAATATTATTAAGATTTTTTGAGCAAATGGTATTAAAAGTACTAGTTGACGCCTTTAATCAATTACAGGGTACAAAAACCACTTATAGCAGAGCTGGAGGTGGTGTAGGTTCTATTTTGCTAATAAAATTTTCGAATAGGACTAGTATAATGATTTGGAGATATTGGGAAATCTTTCAGAATGGTAAACTACTTGCTTTAGAGGCAGATGATACAACTCCTATAACAGGAAAGGTAGCAGTTGCAGCAAGAAAATTAGAAGGCAAAAAAGTAATCACAGCCGAATTGTTTGAGGAATATAATTTTATGCTAACCTTTGAAGATAACCTTGTATTGAAGATGTTCACAGAAATTGATAACGTTGATGACTTTCCAAATTGGGATTATGCTGATGAAGATAGTGATTTAGATTTTGAAATCACCAATCTTTGTGAGGTTAAAATTGAAAAATATTCGGGTGGTGATATAGAGGTGTAGGTTCTATGTTATAATGTTTTATGAATCGTATAATTTCCTATTTACCATAATGTTGATTAAAATAATATAATCTAGAATTATAAAAATAGTAATTTAACTCATTAACAACCGAATAGCTCTCTCAGCAGAATCTTCATCCAGTCCTGTATATGGATTGACAACCATTAAGCGAGGTATCTGATGCTCAAGGAAATTCTGTCCATCAAGGTCATCAATAATAACATAATTGCATGATTCTGTGCATGTGCTTAGCCATGCTTCAATTTCATTTCCTCTGATCTTAGTATAGTCAAGATTGGGTGTTACACCAGTAATGAAACCTGGAAGTTCTCTTTCCTTCCACATCTCCAGGAAATCTTCATACTTCATAAAATATTTCCATGTTGATGTCACCACTATTTCAACTCCTGTTTTCTCAATGATATGTTTTAGATTCTCGACGCATACAGGATCAAATACAACGCCGAACTCATCCTTTACAGGTAATCCGTGCTCGTTAAGGATTAAATCATAGTATTTAGTATCCATTACTCCATCAAAATCAAGAAATAATATCTTTTTCATCGGCATATTGTTTTATATGTTATTAATGTCCGTGCGAATCTAATAAAAATACTAGTATCATAGTACAAAGGTACGATTTTACACTCGTATTTATTCATAAAATTAAAAAAAATGCAGACAATCTGATTTTTGCAACCGACCTTTACATAATACGTGTTATAATTCAAAGATTCTAGAACACTTGTATTATGACACATATGATCATGTTTTCCGATGTTCAGAACGTAGAAGAGTCGATAAAAAATACTTTTATGAGTATAAAAGTATTTTCCTCGTCTCATACAAATTTCTAAAAGAAATAGTTATCTTTGCAAATATCTTATGTATGAACGATTGAAATATGGGAAAGAGTTTGCTGATCAAGGATACCACCCGCGAAGAGCGTATCCGTATCGTTAATAAAGCACTAAACGTCTGTGCCGATAGTTGCGAGAACTGCTCCAGCTGTTGGCTGGGAGGCGGCAGTGTGGATAGTATTTACGCTGACTATATAGAAGGGCGAAAGGAAATCGCTGAGATCAACATGGAATATAGCCGTAGATTTGCAGGAAAAATAAAATGACAGCACCACAGATTACTACCTCTACGAAAGAGGAACGAGAGCAGTTCATCATAGATCGCTTTGCCTGCAAGAACGATTGCGACAATTGCGGAAACTGTGCTCTACTCCACAACCGTGTGGCAGAGAAGGTATATGCCGACTATATCAACGGTACACGCAGTTTCGAGGAGATTACAATGGAATTGAGATATTGAACAATAATTAAACGGAAAAATATGACAACAAAAGCACCAGTACTTTTTGTAGGACATGGCAATCCAATGAATGCCATTGGCGACAATCCATCCAGAAAGGCATGGAGGGAAATGGGAAAGCATCTTGGCAAACCAAAGTATATAATAGCTGTTTCGTCTCACTGGGTAACAAAGGAGGTGTGTGTTCGTAAAGCCGACAACAATCCACAAATCAATGATATGTATGGGTTTCCTGCAGCCTTATATGAGGTGAAATATTCTCCCAAAAGCGACATAGAATTGGCAACCAAGGTACAGAAGGCATTGGGAGCAAAAGTAGACAACACATGGGGCATTGACCACGGAATATGGTCGGTTCTTTCAAACATGTATCCAGAAGCCGATGTACCAGTTGTTATGGTAAGTGTAGATGCAGATGCTGATCCTGAGAGTCAGTTTCTGGTTGGTCAGAAGCTTGCGGCCCTACGAGAGGAAGGAGCTATGATTTTCTGCAGTGGAAATGTGGTTCATAATCTTCGTCTTGTAAACTGGCGTATGAGAGGTGGCGAGAAATGGGCAGACAATTTTGATATACTTGTAAAGAAAATTATCGCCGAAAAGCAATTTGAAAAGATACTGAATTATCCATTGCTTAAGGATTTTCAGAAATCGATTCCCACCACCGAGCATTTTTACCCTCTTCTTACTGCCCTTGGTGCCGCAGGAACAGATTGTAAGGTATCTGTTTGGAACGAATACCGTGAGTTGGGAAGTATGTCTATGACATCCTATCTGTTCGAAGAGATATGAAGAAGGAAAAGAAAATAATGGAAACAAGACAGATAACCCCCGACACACAGGATGTCCTGCTCAGGAAACTCTATGAGACTGCATTTCCCGAGGATGAGCAGATTCCATGGGATGACCTGATGACGCTGATAGTATCCATGTCGCTTGACTTCACTGCATACTATCAGGAGGACAAACTGATAGGCTTCACCATTGTCTATCCACGGAAGTCGTTCAACTGGTTCTGGTATTTTGCAGTTCTTCCGGAACTTCGTGGAGAGGGGCTGGGACAGCAGATTCTCTCCATGCTCATCGAAAAATACAGGAACAGTTCCAACATCCTGGATATGGAATCTCCCGACCAGGCCTGCGACAACCAGATACAGCGCCAGCGCCGTCATGATTTCTATCTCCGAAACGGATTCAGGGATACAGGACTCATCAAGAGCTATGGCGATGTTGACATGACGATTATGGCAAATGGAGACAGAACATTCACCATGAACGACTGGGATGAGGTTACCAACGAACTATGGTCGTTCTGGAAATGGGACAAAAAATAGAAATCAAAGGATTAATATGTGCAAGAAGTTTATTGATATCACTGAGGAAATTTACGCTCAGTTCACAACTGACATGCAAGAGCAGCTCAAGGCAGCCTCCAGTGATGCGGAGAAGAAATATCTTGCCTCAGAGAGCATCAGTCTTCTGATGGCGGAAGTTATAAAAACGGAGAATCTCTCTCTGATAACTATTGATAATGGCGAACAATATTATCAGATGACCGAGGAGAATGTAAATGAGTTGTTCCCCTTCCTTGACAGGCTGAAGGACATTATGAGCCAATGCATCAAGGATGGACTTCTTCCACTTCAGGAGGAGGATGTGGAACGGATGATAGGTACTGAGCTTCTTCAGACCGCTCCACTCTATATGGATGCGGTTCCAGAAGATCAGCAGGATGAATAATGTAACAAGTCAACCATGGATATTCTTGACATGAAATTCACTAAGATCTTCCCATGCCTTATAGCAAAAGCAGAGAGGAAAGGACGCAGCCAGGAGGAGGTAAACTCTGTGACTAGTTGGCTTACAGGCTATTCACCTGATGAACTTTCCACCCTGCTTATGGGCGACTCAACAAATGGTGAGTTCCTGGCTAATGCCCCTGCAATGAACCCTGCAAGAATTCTTCACTTTACCCTTTTTATCTTGAAGTGAAAAAATATCCTAGGTTATCAGCAACAGTGCAGATATCACGTTTCAAAACATCGCATCTTTCCTGCGAGAAGACATTCCCGTTCACTGGAACAATTGGATCTCTCTGGGATGGTGTCCTGCCGACCAGCATGACAAATGCGACCACAATGATGGTATCAACAGTTAGAATAGAGGCAAACTGAAACAATCGATTTAACTTGTATAATATAAAACCAAAAATCCCTAAGCCAGCTGTCATAAAGAGAATTCCCTTAAAGTCGGAAAGCGACATCATCAGCAAATAGCAAAGAAAAGCTATAAGGTAAATTACGGTCTTTACTAATGTTTTCTTTTTCATATCCATATATTCTATCTAATAATAATCCATTTATTGAAAATCTGCTACTTATCCTTGCCATCACCAAACCAGTGATTGGTGAAATACAGGTTTACAGGCAGCATGAGAAGCACCCACCAGACATACTCCCCATAGCCATTATTACACATGAGACATATCACGATGATTGTTGACAGTATCTCCATCAGTATTCCACATCCTTTCATATCTCTCCCCTATTCTATTAATACTTCATTATCTTGTTGCATTCCTCAAATACCATACGATATCTTCCTGCCTTCCTTGGATGATCAAAATAGAACTCATCAGGCTGGAAACCATTCAGACGGCTGACCATCGCAGTATAGTCTTTAGCCGTATAGGAACTGTCGAGGACGCTCATTATGCAATGATACAGCAATATAAGCAGATATCCATTAATATAGAACTTGGCCATCCTATCCAATCCGCGTATGACACGTTCATTCTGCGCACGGATAGACAACTCATTCCTAAGTGCAAATAGTATCATCTTTCCAAGGTGGCCAATTGGTAGCGCCTTCATGACTCTTGACTGGCGGGTCATCTTGCTCTCCAGTTTCAGAAGGGTTGCGCATGTTATGGTACTTAGTGCATCCAGACATGGCTTATCAGCTTTCTCTGAAGAGAGAACTTGATTCATGATAATGGTCCTGGCTGTAGCGAAAGCCTCTGCTGTATCCTCATCAATACCTGGCTGGATTCCAAGCAGATTGACATCCAGGATTGATTTAAGAAGTTTCTCAAGGCATCTGGCCTTCCCTACAGATTCCTGCAATAGACTGTTTCCTGGGAACTTACTTTCCAGTTCAACAATTAGATCAGAAACAGAGATAATCTTCTCATCTTCCCCCATTGGACTGGTGCGTGGATATCTTTCCTGAAGGGTATCAACAAACTCCTCCAAGGAAATATCCTCACCAATATTACCAGCAGCTTTCTCCTTGTTGTACTGGATTTTGATGAACTCAGGGTTATACCCCAGATCCTTTATCTTATAATACACTTCTTCTGTCATATTCAATTTTTGCATTCTTTTTATATTCTTCTGTTCCAATACTTTCTTTCTTTCATCCATCTTCTTCCAGCATTCCCGGTAGTTGGACAATAGAAAATCCGGTTCATCAGCAGGACAGGTATGAAGGCTGCCACAATATGGGCATTCTGAAAGAAATAAATCAAATGGAGAGTTACTCAACGATACAGTGGTATCAGCAAAGTCCCTTCCGCACTCATAACACTTGAAAGTTGTCAAATCTGTTGCCATAGCACCTAAATTTTAAAATCTGAGATTTTGTGAATGCAAAAATAATCATGATGACACCTAATACCTAAAGTCTTTATCAGAACTTAGATTGCGAGGCATTGTAATGACTACTAAATGTACTATCGTACATATTGCGTGCATTTTCTGTGGCTCAATTTGATATTTTTAGCTCATAATTCACCAATCTTCAAACCAGTCTTTGTATCTTTGCACCAACAAAAGTAAGTATCCATGAAACAAGAGTATCCTATATATGAGGAATGGCTTTCTGTAATTGCCAATACCCATCTTGTATACAATACGGATGAGGAACTTGAGCAATTCTTCGGCGTGAACTCCATCAGGAGCAATAATATTAAACGTTGCTTCTCCAAGCCACAGAAACTCAGGGCTGCCTTCAGGGACCTGAAGGAGGAGGTAGGCATTGAGACGGACGGTTTCATAGATCTGGAACAGATGATGGAAGACTACAAGAAAACGAGTACATTCTTCAGGCAGAATCTCCACAGACGGAAAAATCCCCAGAAAGTTGCATGGGAGTTCCTCTCAAGATACTATCCTCCATATGATAAAAGTGCCATGAGAGGAAAAAAGGCTGAGATATACAATCAGATTATTGAGCAGGAAATTGATGTTCCATTACTGATCATGATGCTGCTGAAGGTGCTTCCTGGATACAACTCGACCGACGGAGAGATCAAGGATATGTCACGCCTATATGAGGATACCCTCCAATATATAGAGGGATTTACCGGAGATGAATTCAGCTCCTATCTCCTGCCACTCCTTACAAAGGCAAGGGAAGCACGGAAGTCACGTCTTACGCTATACTCATATTTGACACAGATTCTTGATACCTACGAAACATTTGCAAATCCCGAGAATCTATATGGTCTGTCGGACTATTCCAAGACCGTTTCCGTGGATCTCGATATCGAGGGATTCTGGAATGAATGCAAAGGTGAGCCTATCACCTCGGATTTCTGGTACATAGAGCATGCACTTCAGGAGGGAACCTACTTCATGACTCATTATACCAAGAAATCAGATAATTTGCTGACTGCTATCAGATTAACGCTTCATGTGATAAAGGAATCAGACAGGCTTATTTTCTATTTCCTTCATCCTAAGGCCATCATGCAAAGGATAAAAGGCAACCAGTTCGGAGATTCCGACCAGGTATGGTATCAGTCAGGAATACTTGACTCACATCCCTCAGAAATGCAGCTTCTTCGAAGGGGATATTCTGCCCAATGGCCTTTCAAGGCAGTTCTTTCCAGGTGTTCAGATGGGGCCGTCAAAAAATATGAGGAATGGATCAATGATGTTTGCAAAATAGAAAACCCATTTAAGCATCTTGAATATGAGTTCTATGCAAATCTCTATGCCATTACGAAAAGTCATTTATATATCCCATCGGAGAATGATGGGGAATTCTACAAGGTTCCAAGAAACTCCATGGAGGGATTTGAGAACATCAAATTGGATGATATGGTAGGCACGCTGACCATGGATGGGAAAGTTTACCTGGCCTTTGATGAGTTTCTTCTCTACATTGCCACCACCAAGAGCGAACTTAGGAAATACGGAATTGAGAGAGTTGACCATATAGAGTAAACAGACTATCTCCTACAGATCCTGTATGTCATATCCGGAATAAGACGTATATTTGTAATCAGATGTTCAGAAGTAAGCTCATCTTATCTCAGGCTGAGACCTTAACCATTCTCCCATCTCTTGGCCATATCGTGTATCTCCTTTCCCATAGCGCGGGTTTTTCTGAGACAGGTCGAGGAGTTTACCCTTGACATGCTGCCTTGCCAGCGTTTCACATATCTATGCCATTACCAGAAACGATGCTCACCCAATCTCATGTAGAGGGAAAAACACCCGATACCTTTAGGGAAAACATACTCCAGATTAGGGAAAACAATCTTGCCAGAATCAATTTATCAACTATCTTTGCACACAGATAAAGACAACAATATGTCGGACAATTTAAAGAATACAATTATGAAAACTTTGAAATATATGATGATGGCAGTGATGATGACGATAGCAACATCAGCCGCAGCAATGACATACAACCAGGCAAAGCAGGAGGCTCTCTTCCTCGCTGATAAGATGGCTTACGAGCTCAGTCTTACCGAAGCTCAGTACGAGGCTGCCTATGAGATCAACCTGGACTACCTGATGGCAGTAAATGATCACCGTGATGTATTCGGTACATACTGGACTCGCCGTAATATCGATATGTCTACAATACTTGCAGCATGGCAGTATAATCTCTATGCGGCAGCTGATTATTTCTACCGTCCTGTTTACTGGGCAGATAACACCTGGAGATGGCGTATCTATAGCCATTACGACAGAGATCGTTTCTACCGCACTCAGCCTAAGGTATATATCAGCTATCGTGGTGGTCACAACAGCAAATATTATACATCCCGCAGTTGGAATAAGCCTGCTGTTCCTGTAAACAATGCAACAGCAAAGAGCAATAACAGCTGGAGAAGCAATAAAACCTCAAAGGTTCACGAACAGAACAATTACAACGCAAGAAATAATAATGCCAGCAATAGCAACCGTTCTTTCGGAAACATGCAGAAGTCAGTCAACAACAATAACATAAACTTTGGTCAGAGCACCAACAACAGAAGTTTCGGACAGAGCAGTACATCTGCTGTCATGGCAAAGGCAAATACCAGCACAGGATATTCAGGCAGCAGCCACTTCGGCGGACACAGATAGTATTTTCAAACCTACATATACAGGGGCGGGGATTCACTAGCAGGATTCCCGCCCTTCTCTTGTTCATGCGTGATCACCATGCATCCTGTCGAAGATCCGAGGCATGAAAGAAAGCCACCGATGAGAAAGGTTCCTGAAAACAGGAGCAGGATATACATAAAAAGTCGATCAAACCAGTTCGCCCCTGATATCATCCAGTATAGGATACATATCAGAATAGAACTGAATATTCCCGCCAACAGTGACTGAAAAAGAAACTATACTTTTGTTCTTATCTTTTGCGTAAGCATTTCTTCTAGTTGTTTTTTATTACATAAGCAAATATGCATAGATTACCTAAAATACGGAACCATAATGGTCTTCTGATTATGTTAATTCTTCGTAAAGTGCGTTAAGTCAGCGTTTTGAATAAAAGTTAAAGTCGATTTTTCCCGAAAATCGTTCCGCATGAGAAAAATTAATCGAAAGTACAAAATAAAAAATCTGCACAAATCAATACACTTTAAACGAATATATTTAAAATGTAGAGTCGTATAAAAAAAATAACAACTAAGCGAATTCTTCTTCAAATATGTTGTTAAGGAAGTTTTATATAAAAAGTTCCTGCAATAATCTTGTAGGCACCTATTATGATGATAATTATATTTTGATATCGATCGATAGCTAATCTACCGATTGCGCCTTAAAGTTGGTAATCTGTGTTACATTTTTGGAATGTTAGCCTTGAAGATAGAACTCGATAGACTGCCTCAATGAATATCCTCAGGAAATCGACGTTCAGAATCTCGTCATGCCATGTCATGTCATATATGAAACCGTCCACCGCCAGCCTCTTTGGTCACACCAAGTTTGAAAAACAAAAATGAGTCAGGAGTATATTGGATATAATCTGCTTGGATGTCTGACCTAATCTGCACAGGGTGAGAGAGTTATCAGATAGTTGGATTTTGGAAATTTGTAGTGATATTCAAGTTAATTAACTGAAATTTATAGGTTGTTTCACGAGTTTTTCCATATATTTGCAATAGATAAAAAGAGGAATTATGAAGAAATTATTATTTATTGCAATGCTCGTGGTATTCTCGATGGCGAGTTATTCTCAAAATAGTGCTATTGATGAAGGAATACATTTCATGTGTAAGGGAGATTCTATTCTCTCTTATTTGAAGGACAAAGCAGACAGTACACGGGTTGGTACGGATGATTTGACGTTTTATCATGGCACTTTTATGGAGATTCCAAACGGAAGGGCTGTGGTGTTAACTGATGAGAATGCTGTTGACTGCATAGGTATATTATGGAATTGGAACGAACAGACAGCTGAGAAAGTTAATGAATTAGTAAAAACTCTCCAGCAAAGACGGCCAAAGGATAGAAAATTCTTCCCTGTTGCGAAAAAGGTCGTGTATGATGATCGTGTATGCGTTGAGCTTGATTTCAAAAAAATACGAGCGCCTAAACGCACTTGGAAATTTTAATATCAAAGGCAGGTCATCATGACCTGCCTTTAGTGTGATATCGTCATCTATCGAACCAAGTTCCCTCAAAGTCGGTATAATTACTGATTTGTTAACGATCAAAGCGATGAATAATGCTAAAAAACTTGTTTTTGACCTGTTCCGTGAACTATTGGCGGGAAAGTCCATAATTTCTCATAAAAATTATGAGGATATAAAGGGATTTCTCGCCAATTAGCATAATAGGGCCAGTATCATGCTAATATTATTTCCTTTTCTATGACACCAAATCCCAAATAGTTTCATATATTTGCATTGATAGTTGATAGTTGGCTTTAGAAATGATATTCAATATGGATATACAGAATGGAGACCAGGATGTGAAGAAGACAAAAATGATTCAGTTAATTTATGTAAATTTTTGAGGGGTAATTAAATTACTTGAATTTTATTAAATAATTATAAATCAATAAATTATGAAAAATGGTCAATTGGAGCCAATGGCAAATAATTTACATAAATTGGATAAAATATACAACATTTAAGTTAATTTTTCCCGCCATTTTGCAGGTTGGCGGGAAGATTCGGGGTTGAAAAATTGTAAAGAAACATTTCTGTGTGGTGATGTCTGTACTAATAAACGTTAAGACTATTGATAGCCTTCTCATAGTCCCTCCATTTTATGTCCGAGGTATACAG
>CAJOPE010000116.1 GCA_905236815.1 uncultured Prevotella sp.
ATACTAATAGTTTGATTTCTTTTTATCAATTTCTACCCCCTCACCATAGTAATAGCACCACCCCAATTGATATTGCGCATTTTTGTTTCCTTGTTTTGCTGAGAGCAGCCAATACCTGAAGGCTTCCTCGAGGTCTTGGGGGATGCCATCGCCTTCGGAGAGCATATGGGCATAGTTGTTTTGGGCTTGGTCATCCCCATTATCTGCCATTATTTGGTAATATTTTGCTGCCAAGGTTTTATCGACTTTTACCCCTTCGCCTTCTTCATAGGATACAGCAAGATTATATCGTGCAGCAACTGAACCCTTGTCAGCCGCCATCCGATAGTATTCCACGGCTTTCGTCTTGTCTTGTTCCACGCCATCGCCGAAATCGTAGGATAGACCGACCATATATAATGCAGGAAAGTAATCTTGTTTCGCAGCTTTTAAAAGCCAATGGAATGACTTCTGGAGATCTTTCCGGGTTTCATCTCCATAATAATAGCACATTCCTAATTTGTATTGGGCAGCTGCATCACCATTTTCTGCAGCAGTTCTTATTTTATGAATTTTCATAGTTCTTTTGTTTTTACGCCGTTAGCGTTACGCTATTTGTGTAATGCAAAGGAACAGCTATTTTGCTTTCTATGCAAATAGGGTTTCTTAGTAATGTTTAACTGTGTAGGATAGATTGCTATCTGTTTTTAACGAGAGTCCCATTTTTGGATTCTCGTCTGATTATCAGTAAATTAAGGATATTTATATGTGATTATCTATTTTCTGTTACAGTGTACCTGGATTTGTTTATTTTTACAATTATTATATGTAAATTTTGTCGTTTCGTATTATTTTTTTAATTTTGTAGTCGATTTATAAGAACGATGTGAACTGTGTAGATTATGATGAAAAATGCGTTTGTGCTAATTTTTGCGTTATTGAGTATAAATGTTTTTGCTCAAAATAACGATGAGAAATCTTATGTCCTTGACATTCACGGAACTGTGAAGGATGATTTCACGGGTGCTGATTTACCTGCATCAATAACCTTGATGACGGAAGATTCAATGGTGGTTGATACAATCACGGCCCTTCATGTTGCCAAGCGTGGCCGTCTTATCGGTTATTTCTTTAGTCAGGAAAAAATTAGAAAGGGTACCTATATTTTTAAGGCATCACTCAAAGGCTATGATGATGTATGCATCAGTCAAAAAGTTCGCTATCCTTCCCGTATGGGCCGATGGAACATTCCGCTGATGAAGATGCATCGAAGGGCAGATTCCTATGTTAAGGATCTGGACGAGGTCAATGTTACAGGTACCATGGTGAGAATGGTTCACAAGGGTGATACCATTATTTATAATGCTCAGGCTTTCAAAGTGCCAGAGGGAAGTATGCTGGATGCCCTGATAAAGCAGTTGCCGGGAGCTGAGTTGCATGACAATGGAGATATTGTGGTGAATGGTAGAAAAATTGACAATCTCACGCTGAATGGTGATGATTTCTTTAAAGGCAATAATGAGGTGATGCTTGAGAACTTACCTTATTATACAGTCAATCAGATAAAGGTGTATGATGAGCATTCTGACTTAAGCAAGAAACTTGGCCGGGATGTCGAGGAGAAGGTCTATACGATGGATGTTGTGCTGAAACGTGAATATCATCGTGGCTATATCGCCAATGTAGAGGGTGGTGCTGGTACGAACCATCGCTATACAGGACAGGTGTTTGCTTTGGGATACGGCGATCTCTCGCGTGTCTCGGTGTATGGAAATCTTAATAATCTGAATAAGAATCCGAAGCCAGGAAGTCAGGGTACCTGGAAGCCTGAGAAAATCAAGAAGGGTAGAAGTGCTGTTAAGAAAGCCGGTTTGGATTATCAGACCAAGGACAAGGTGGAAAGCTATAAGAATCATTTCTCATCTGAAATTCAATGGAATAGTAACGATATAACCGAAAATACCCGTGTTCAGCAATTTGTGTCTCCATATGACATCAATACCACATCACTTTTGCAGAATCTTGCTTCCTCTTTTAAGTGGAAGGCTGATAATCAGTTGGATCTCGGAAAATCCTTTACTTGGAATTTAAATACTCAGTATAATAAGGTGAAAGCGACAGAGGTGAAGAAGGATTCAACATATACCATTGAAGATTTTGTAAATCGAAGCAGAATAGATGATCTTACAGAAAGAAAAACATTTGAAATAGGTTCGAACATCGATTATTCGATAAGTTTACCTTGGGGCGATAATCTGTATTTGTCGGCCAATGGCGGCTATTCTAAAGAGGACTACACCTCGGATAAATACAGCCGGATTATCTATTCCAATGCCTTGTATAATGAAGATAGACGTTTGTTTGGCGACAATCCAAGTTCTCGATATAACTTTGGGGGAAGTGCTCAATACTATGTTCGTTTTGCCGATTATTATAATGTTTCGGCAACTTTGGGTTATGCTCAGTCGAATGAAGACAATACGGCTGATTATCTGCGAAATGGAGGAGTTGATGAAAACAGTTATACTTCGAGCTTAATGAATAGAAGTGCTAATACAAAATTTGGTATTTCTTATCAAAATGTAGGACAGAATTATAAGATAGCGAGTGTGGAGGCAATTCTCAAAAGGAGTCAGGATCATTATCGCTTGTCGACTCCTAGAGGCTCTGGTGAACTAAGTCGTTGGTATACGTTACCTTCATGCAATATGCTGCTGCTTTTTGGCTTGGATAATAAGTCTCTCAGGGTGAAATATGATTATACGTTTACTTCGCCAGATATGCGGATGATGTATGGACCTTCCAACACACTCGACCCACTTGTAACGATTTATCGAAATGCAGGTTTGAAGAAAACGGGTGTCAGTACTTTAGAGGTAATGGCAAGCCGTGATATCGACTGGCACAGATTGAGATTTGTCTTGATGTCGGAATGGCATGCCACCCATGCTAAGGTGAGCTACCAAAAGTCGGTTGACCCATTGTTGGGAAAATATGGTTTTATGCCAGATAATGTAAATGGCAACTGGGATGCCTATTTGCAATTATACGGTACTATGAATATCGACAAGAAAGGTTTGTTCAGCATTTCTGAAAGAACCATCTATAAGTATATCCATGATGTCGATTTTGATATTACCACCAATGCACTTTCTGATGTGTTGTCGAAAGTGAATACTGGTAGAATTACTCAGAACATCATACTGACCTATAAGAAGGGGAAAACCCAAATCGACTTAAAGGGAAATCTAATAGCCTCTAATGTAAAGAGTAATCGTGAGAAGTTCTCGAATTTCACCTATTATAATTATGATTACTCCCTGAACGTTCAGGTGCCATTGTTCTGGAAGCTGAACTTTGTCAATGATTTTGGTGTGTATTATCGCCGAGGCTATTTGGATAAGGCAATGAATGATGAGGATATGGTTTGGAATGCAAGTTTGTCTCGTTCGTTTGCAAAAGGTAAACTAGTGGCTACTGTTGAGGCTTACGATTTGCTGCATCAACTCTCGAAGAACAGTATTGTAGTAAACGCTCAGGCTCGTACAGAAACGCATGTGAATACACTTCCGAATTACTTTATGCTGCGTTTGCAGTATCGATTCAGCAAGAAGCCTAAGAAATAAGATTCAATAGTCTTTGTTTATTTCTAACCTGGATAATTCGTAGAAGGATAGTCTTATCATACTTCTCCCCCCACAAGTTGGGGGAGAAATGCTGGAAACAACTCTTTTATGAATTATCCAGGCTAAGATATAGTATATAAAAAGCTATGATAGTATGACTGATACACGTTTCGTGTATTCGAGTTGAATATCAGATGGTTACATGGGTGAAAAAGATTGTTTTATTTCTTTGAAGTCTTCTTTTTAGTTGCTTTCTTCTTAGCTGTTTTCTTCTTGGAAGAAGTTTTCTTTGAAGTTGTCGACTTCTTTGTAGATGCAGAAGAAGTTTTCTTTGTTGATGAAACATTCTGCTGTTCCATCAGCGCATCAAGCGAAATAGTGCCGTCGGCATTGATGGCAGGCTGCTTCACCTTGGAAATCTCCTCAGTAGCTTTGTTGATACCGCTCTGCACCTTCTCAGCCTCTTTCTTTGCATCTAATTTTGAAACCTTGTTCTTGTCGAGGTGGGTGAGGAGAGTGCCCAGATCCACGTATTTCACCTTGTGATCATCGAGGTACTGCATCACCACATAGCAGTTGTCAGTAGTCTTGATGGTCAAATCCTGTGTCTTGCTGAACGTCCATTTCGCATAGTCGAAACCCTCCGGCATCTTATATCCGCTCTCGCCTGGCGTGCCATACTGACCGATGAGCCACTTCTTGAAATACTCAAAGTCGCGCTTGTTGTTGGTCTCGTCGTGCATATATGTGCGCAGAGTGATGCTGTGTATGGTCTTCTTGCCATCGCTCATGATCTCCACCCACATATCATAGCCATTGAGCTTTCCCTTGAATTTCGCCTTAGAAGTGAATTTCGGAGAGGAAGTCAACTCGAAACCCTTGTTGATGAGCGCCTGGTTCATCTCTGATGGAGTCATCCCAAGCGAAAGTCCCATCATCGATACATGTCCGTTTACTAACTGCGCATTTGCGCTGATACTCATTGCAAGCAGCAATGAAGCTATTGTATATTTTATCATTAGTCTAACTAGCCTCCTCGATGGGGAGGTACTTTTTTGTCGTTTAACTTTTATTCTTATTAGCGAGGAGTTTTGCTTGTATCCTCACGCTTTTCTTTTTGTAGAGCTTTATCTGCTTGCTCGTGGCATACCCTTGTTCTTTGTAAAGAACTTTATCTGCTTGCTCGTGGCATACCCTCTCTCAATCTCCCCGAGGCTGCTGACAAAGTAGCTACTTTCTTCTCTTTTGCATAAATATTATAAGCCAAAGGGACCTATAATTTCTATACAG
>CAJOPE010000117.1 GCA_905236815.1 uncultured Prevotella sp.
ACTTTAATTTTTGCACTATAAAGATACAACAATCTTCGCTAATCACCAAATTTTCAGACAGTTATATTTCGTCGAACTCACGTTAACAAATAGCAAATATTTGTCAAATTTTATTTGCATATGAATTTTATTTTATATTTTTGCATCACGGTGAAAGCGGTTTAGCGCTTATAAAGCCTTAGCTAGCCATAGTCCAAGGCCCTATAAAAAGAACCATCACATCCTATCGATTGAACTTTTACGCGAGGTTCAGCTTTCACCTTTTCCTCCAAAAATCAGTTTTCATCACCTAAGTTTTGTGAAGCTCTTTAGAAGTATTTTGTTATAAAAGTACAGAGAAGCGCACGATAATTTACGCAACCTACTTAAACCTTTTACTACTTATTTTCGTCAAATTCACAGATATACTATTACTACCATAACTTATGAAATCAATTCTATTCTCTCTTGGATTGCTTTCCGCGTGTACAGCTACAGCACAAGAGCTCAAACTAAATCAACAAGACTATTTCGAACGTCAAGGTGTGAATGTACTGGTTTACAGCAACAGCTTTGATGGAGGTTTCAATGATGAAAAAAATTCGGGTATTGAGATTATCCAGCATGGTGAACGCTCTATTCAGGGTGGTGCCATACGATTGAGCAATACGCCGGAACAATGGGATCTAGTTCCGAAGATGACCAGCAGGAAAGTTGATCGAGAAAAGGGAACCATCGAGGTCGGGCTTCGTTACGAAGATTACGATTTCGATAGTCGCATCGTGGTTTCCTCGAAAGGTAAAGCGGTGGAAATCGCTGTCTATCTCGACAAGCCTGTTCCTGATAATCTTACCGACGCAGGTTTTAATCTGGAATTTCTTCCTTCAAAATACTGGCTCAAGACTTTCGTGATGGATGGCCGCCTGAACCGTTTCCCCCGATATGCTGCCAGCAGCACCGTTGCCCGTCCAAATAACCAGAAACCCAAACAGTTTAAAGGCTTCAAGACCTACAACGACAGAGGCACCAACCAATTTGTAGATCCACTTCCACTTGAAAAGGGTCACGATATAATAATGAGCATCGACGACCCTCAACATATGATAAACATTCATAGTGATGATGCTGAACTCCAGCTCTTCGATGGAAGAATGCTTGCACAGAATGGATGGTTTGTACTAAGGAGTGTATTGCCAAAGGGGAAAACTGGAAAAGTGATTACTTGGACCGTAGAGCCACATGCCATCGAGGGATGGATAAGAAAGCCAAACATCGGCTTCTCGCAGATCGGTTACACCCCAGAGCAGCCTAAGATAAGCGTCATTGAGCTCGACAAGCTCAGCACGCCAAAAGCAACTGCCTCACTTATGCGCATCAATAACGATGGAACCACCACAAAAGCGTTTGAAGGCAGTCTCGAGAAATGGGGAGAATACTATAAATACAATTATGTGAAATTCGACTTCTCACAAGTCAGCACCCCAGGCATCTACTATATCCAATATGATACCACACGCACCAATAATTTCCTTATAGACGAGCATGTGTATGATAAAATCACCGATGCCACCACCGATGTGTGGGTTCCTATCCACATGAACCACATGGCAGTGAAGGAGGGCTATCGTGTGTGGCATGGCGAGCCTTTCAAGGAAGGCTATCTTCAAGCACCCGAAAGCGACCATTTCGACCTTCATAAGCAGGGAGCTGCCACCGATACAAAATATAAGCCGCTGGAACTCATTCCTGGTTTGAATGTGGGTGGATATTTCGATGCTGGCGATTTCGATATCGAAACTGGCTCGAATATCAATGTAGTGGAGAATTTCATTCGTGCATGGAATCTCTTCAAGCCACAGCGCGACGAGACATTTGTGAGTCAGAAACAACGCTATGTGGAGCTCCATCGCCCTGATGGCATTCCAGACATTCTCCAATATATAGAACATGGCACCCTCAATTTGGTGGCACAAGCCGAACAAATCGGTCACATGGCCTCTACCCTCTCAAATTCAGTGCTTTGGAACTATCACCACTTGGGCGATGCCGCATCGCTCACCGATGGATTACACTATGACCCTTCCCTCAAGCCATTCGAAATATCTGCCGATGGCAAGAGCAGTGGCACTCCGGACGACTTGTGGGCATTTACAACCCGCAATCCGATGCTAGATATGCAGGCAGCTACCATGTTTGCTGCCGCCAGCAATGCTCTTAAGGGCTACAACGACGATTTGGCTGAAAGAGCCCTCACGCAGTCGAAAAAACTGATGAGAGAATCGCAGGAGGATATGAAAAAGATGAGGGAGAGGATGGCTTCAATGCCACAAGCCAACAATCAGCGAAGAATGCGATTTGGCTTATCGGGCACTCATCTCCAGCTCTATGCTGCCACTAAGGAGAAGGAATATCTCAACAGCTTCAAGAAAGAAATATGGAAGGACCTTGAGGATGAGCGCATGTTGCCAATGATGATTCAGACGGCACTCGATGCCATTCCATATATGGACGAGGGATACAAGAAAAAATTACGCCCTTACATAAAGAAATATGCAGACTATATCCACGATTTCGACAAACAAAACCCGTATGGAGTGCCTATCGGCCTAGGCAACTGGGGCGGTAGCAACTTCGTACTCAACTTCGGTACTACCGTATGTTTTGCAAATCTCTACTTCCCTGATATCATCGAAAAGAAGGAAGTGTATCGTGCAGCCAACTGGCTCTATGGTTGTCATCCATATCATAACTACTCCTTTGTTGCTGCTGTGGGTGCAGCTCGCCCAAAGAGGGTGTTCTATGGAAACAATCGTGCCGATTTCTCGTTTATCCCAGGAAATGTAGCTCCAGGATTGCTTTTCCGCAAACCCGATCATTTCGAGAATTTCGATGATTGGCCGTTCCTGTGGGGTCAAAACGAAGGAACGATTGGGGGTAATACGCAATATATCATCTTTGGAGAAGCGCTGAAGAATATTGTAGCTCCTCAAAAATGAAAGTTCTAACCTGAACAAATTATTTATTCACATACTGCATTTCTCCCCCACTTGTGGGGGGAGATAAAAGAGAGGGTATGCCACGAGCAAGCGTTATTTGCTAATTATTATATTAGCTCCATCGCTTAATTTTGTGGCATACCCTCTCTCTTATCTCCCCCGTGAACGGGGGAGAAGATATCTAGCCCATTACAGAATCTTTCCTCTCAAAGTGAACTTTATCTGAGGATAAACAGTAAACATATCCAGATAATCAGAAAGAGCCTTCTCATCACAATCCACATCCTTGCTCTTTGGGGAAATCTCATCATTTCCAGAATATACCTTAGGAGTGCCCTGGAAATATACACCCATATCGAAATGGAAACCCAGACGATGCTTTGGAACAGCTCTGCTACCAAAACCGATACCTAAATACGGACGGAAACCATTTACCTTGAAACTGCCTTCCATCTTTCCATTCTCATTCACTGGAATTTGATAATTGTCCACATCTATATGGCCTTTAACCTTTGAAGCCACCTTATTGTTATATCCTTCCAAGGATACAACGGTTAATCCCCCAAATCCGAAACCTGCGGTGATAGAAAACCACTTAGCTGGATAGAAATCAGCCATAACGTCAAAAGTAGTACGCGAAGCCGATCCTGTAACATCCATATCATCTTCTTTTCCATTATCTCTATAAACGGTAGCATTCTTGGTATAGCTGAATCCAGGCATAATATGCACACCAGCACGAAAACCACACCATTTTGTAAGATCGGTACCTGCCTCAATTCCAATACCATCCAAGCCTATACTCAAGCCAGCACCAAGATGATGGAATTTTCCATAATACTCGTCTTCATCAATCTCTTGTGCAAAACCTTGCATACATAGCAGGCCTGCAACAATTAGCAAAAAAATTCTTTTCATTAGTTCTTATTATTCACTTAAATTATACAGCCTTAGAAATAGGGCTAATTTATTCGTTTTCAGCCGCAAAGTTAACATTTTTCTTATTCAAAATCAATAACTCTGCCAATATAATGTAGCTATTTAACAAAAATAAAGTACAAATAGTGCAATAGTTTCATTGAATACAGATTTTTATCGTAATTTTGCAGCATACAAAACCAGCAATTATGAACAACCCGATTATCATCATTGGAAACGCTTCTAAAGAGTTAGCGATCGATATTTTCGAAAATACCTATACTGAATCCTGCGACAAGGGTATCAACTGCAAGATTCGGCTCTCAAAAGGTACCGACAGCCGACAATTTATCGTGTCTTTTCCCAACGGCTTCAAAAAATTGGAAGACTTTATCGACATCCTTGACAATGCCTTTATGGAAGCCGATATTCTCAACGACGATGGCGAAAAGATAGAAGTTTGCGCCCTTGTCGATGGAAAAATGTTCGATGGAAAAGTACAGCCCCTGGGAATGGTGAACATTATCTCCACTAAGGATTTCGACCATTATTTTGTGGATGCAGAGGGTAATTCGTATGTCGAGGATATCGATGCAGAATGTGATGTGGAAGACGAGATGATGGATCGTGGAAGGGAAATAGATGCTTATTGCATCAAGGAGGATGGCCGAAAGCGTCAATATATTTCCTACCCCGAGTATATTGATTTTGGAGGTATGGTGGGAGTTCCCGATTATCATATCAAAGGCCGGCTCTTAAAATCGGAAAGAAAGGAAATGGGATTGGACAGTGGTCTCCTCGACGAACTCAAGCCTATTCTCTTCGGACTTAGCGAAGTTATGGCTATCATTTTCTTTTTTATTCTTGCCGTCGACCTCGATCAGTTCTTCATCATCCTAGGGGTATTCGCAATTTTATTCCTTGGCATCAACACCTGTCTGGCAGCCTATCAGCTGGAATACTCCGAGGATTCATTCCTCGAGCGTTTCAAGAAATTTTCCATTCACACCGCTGGAATTATTTCGATAGTGGGCTGCATCTTGTTGGGTTACGACCATTTCGGTTCGAATGAGTACCGCCAATATTTTGTAGAAGTTCTTCCACTAACCAATGAGCAGAAAGAAAGTAACGAAATTTCTATAAAATTAAAAGATGGTTCAGAGAGAACCCTCATCGATCCTGATGCCGTAAGCCGCCTGAAAGGCAATGATGCCTGCGTGATCACCTATCAGAAAGGAGCCTTGGGATGGGAGAGCTATCGAAGCATCGAAATGATTCTGCGTAAACATAAAAAATGAGAAATTCCTATATCCGACTACATATTTCGATATTACTTGCAGGAGCCACCGGACTCTTCGGCCGATTGATTTCCATCAACGAGTTGCCTTTGGTGCACTGGCGTGTGCTCTTTGCCACCCTCACCCTCGCCATCGTCTTGGCAATGCAGAAGAAGCTTCATAGGCTTCCCACCCGTCACTTGCTGCAGATAGCAGGTTGCGGCCTGCTTTTATCCATCCACTGGGTGTTCTTCTACGGCAGCATAAAGGCCGCCAACGTCTCGATAGGAGCTGTATGCTTTGCCCTTGTGGGTTTCTTCACCGCCCTTCTCGAGCCACTCATCAGCAGGCATCGGCCCTCATGGCGTGAGCTTTTACTTAGTCTGATTACCGTAGCCGGAGTGGTCCTCATCTTCGGATTGGACTCCCGCTATCGATGGGGCATCGCCTTGGGATGCATATCTTCGTTCCTCTATGCTCTTTTCTCTATCACCAGCAAGAAAGTGCAGGCCTCAACCGGTCACAAAAGCAGTACGATGCTGCTCTATGAATTGGTGGGTGGAGGAATTCTACTCTCGATGCTCTCCCCCATTTACGGTCAGCTCTTCCCATCCGTGAGTCTTCTTCCCACCCCTCACGATTTCCTATTGCTGATGGTCTTCGCCTCCATCTTCACGATAGGTCCATTTCTATTACAGCTACAGGCATTGCGAAGCATTTCCGCCTTTACCGTCAACCTGAGTTACAACCTTGAACCGGTTTACACCATCAGCTTGGCGATGATCCTCTTCGGAGAGTCGCGCGAACTCAATAATGCCTTCTGGATGGGCATCACACTGATAGTACTTTCCGTGTTACTGCAAACATTTTTTAACTTTAAAGCCAATAAATACTAACAAACATCAAACAAAGATAATAATTTATGAAAAACATAGGACATATCATATAATATTTTATCTTTGCAATACATGATTATATCGCATTAAAGAACTCTGAAAACAAAACGTTAAACCTATGACAAGAATCAAGAACTTCACCTCTTATGTGAGTAACTTAACCGACCTTTTATGGAACTATATCGAGAACACAACGGCTTATCCAAACAATGCGGTTCTCGCTGTACAGAAGGAAATTAAAGAGACAGTCATTGAAAATCCAGCGCTCTGCAAAAATTGTGATTTCTACAACATCAACGATTTCATTCGCTTGGACAGTACGGGAAGTTTAACCCCAAACTCAATGGCAATTCAGAAATTGGCAGGAAGTTTTTTCCTCAACAAAACAGTAGAAAATTAGTTATTTCGTTTACACTAAAAATCAATGAAATAACATTAAAGTAAAACATTAAAAAGCGAGTGGCACTTTCGGGTGATCCACTCGCTTCTATTTTATATCCACCCCCTGCACGAGGTGATAACAGCGATTATAGTCGCTAGCAAAAGTCACTAAAAAAAAGACATAAAGATCAAGAGAAAGACAGTGATGCGACTTTCGATATCCAAACAGGCCATTTAGGGGTCGTAAACCGTCGGTTTAGACTTGCTAAACCGTTGAGTTAGCTTTTTTAACATTTCAACACATCGAATTTGCGCTGTAGGATTAGGAATATCAACTACCGTAATCAATTTTTCAATTTCAAAAGGTAAACATTCTACGGGTTGAGGAGAAACTAGTAAAATCGTTAGTTCTCTTGGATATTCTCCTCTTTCGTATTTTGCAGCTATCGTCTGTAACTTCAGCTGAATTTGTATATTCTTTAATAGTTCTGCAGAATTTTTAATTAGGAAAACCAATTGTCCATCTTCAAAATTTATATCATTAGATTTTGATTCTTCATAGACTATTATTTCATCAAGAAGATCTGACAAATTGCGCTGACGATATTCTTTTTTAGTATGAAAGTCTATAATATCACCACCAATTGTGACTTCCATGATAACTTTACTTCCTAGTCCTAAAATTGAATCAGCATCATTATCCTCAGGGAAAATTTCCATAAGGACCTTATCTATATAAGAGTAATGATAATGAGGGATATAAAGTAGAGGACTACTTAATATCCCTGTTATCAATTGGGTCTTAAACTTATTATTTATTGAAAATATAGACATGCTTTACATTAGATTACTACCAAAATTTCAACGCACTTGCAATACTTTTGCCAATATTTGAAATGGTAGAAACAACAGCTTTCGACTTTTCATAAATACCTTTAACAGCTTTCTTTGCAACAGAAGTAATTTTTCGTCTTGCTGCTACAACAGCCTGACCGACTGCAGAACCAGCCATATAGGCAAGAGACCCACCAATAAAGCCACCGATAGCGGCTCCAACAGGACCTCCAACAGCAGTTCCAATCGCAGCTCCCTTTACAGCGCCGTAACCCATGGCCACCATTCCTCCAGCAGCAGAAACCGTAGTTTCTTCCATCTTTTCAAGGGCCTGATTGCCAGTTATTTCTCCTTTACCATATTTATACAAGATCTTAGCATTTTCAACGCCAACAAAGACAACATTAGCAATAGATCCTGCAGGAGTTCCTTTTGGAATACATTTTATAATGTTCTTCTCTGCGCCTGCTTTTATAGCACCTGTGATAGCTGCCTTAACGCCAAAATCCGCGCCTCCTTCGATTGCCTTCTTTGCAACCTCCTTGCCATCAACTTTTTCGCCTTTCCATACTTTTCCTACAACTTCTGTACCAGCACCGATAACAGCTCCTAGCAAAGCTGCTTGTCCTGCTTGTCTTCCGATGCCACTAGCAATATCTTTTGTCTTATAATCATTCCAGTTCTTGTCATTCCACTTTCCACTGCGTGCCTCCTCCTGCTTCTTCAATGCACTCTCTTTCGTCAAAGGATTACTGGTAGTACCATCTGGAGCCTGCATGCGATCAGTAGCCTTTCTGGTCATATTACCTATCTGCTCTTCAGGGGCAAGACTTTGTTGACCTCGGTAGTTACCACTCTCAAATGCTTTTTGAGTCGCTTCAGCATTACGACAATATTTTGCCTGATATCTCTTAACAACTTTTCCACTTCCGTCGACAATAACCATATCGACAGAATTTTTTGCATAACTAGTACCATTAGGCTCCAATACTTTAGCACGGAACTCACTACCACGAGCCACAGCGTTCATATTAAAACTCTGAACATGTTCCTGCTCTGCAATAAAACCATTTAAACTAGGATTTTGGCTAACCTCACCTGCCTGAGTCATGATAGTTCTAGTGAGAGCTTCATTAGCTTCATTTACGGCGCCATCCAAATCCTTCAAATAATTAACAGTATCTTCTGTAGACATTCTTGAAGTTGTAGTCTTGATCACCTTGGCAAACCAAGACTCCTTACTTCTACCTGCAGAAATAGCTTCTTCTAGGGACTGTTTGTGCTCTTCTAAAACATGAACAGAGGTAATAATCTCACTTGACATGGCTTTAACCTCATCTTCAGTTTTATCTGGAAACTCCATTTGAAATTTATCAGAAAGCCATTCCTCTAAAGATTTACCCTGATTGTTCTCATAACTCTGAACAAAATCTTCTACTAATGGCAGAACATTTATTAATTCGTCCTCATTGACAGGAGAAAAGATCTCGTCTATCAACAAATATTCTTCTTCAATATCTTTCATAATCAATTATCATTTAGGTCTGTTTTACTTGCATCTTGGACATCAAGAACTTTAAGCTTTTCTCTCATGGTCTTGATTTTATCTGCTAACGCTTTTTCAATTGGTGTTATCTTCTTTAAGGAGTTCAAAAGATCATCTGTAGTTATCTTATCATTTCCTTTGATAAATGCATCTTCTATAGCATCCTTTACAATTGCCTCGAGATCAGCACCACTACAGCCTTTTGTGTCTTTTATTAATTTTATTATATCAATATCATCGTTCCACTTTCTTCTGTTTCTTAGGTGAATCTCCAAAATTTTACGTCTTTCTTCTCCATTTGGTAACTCAACTTTGAAAAGTTCATCAAAGCGTCCCTTACGAAGGAATTCAAGTGGAAGTTTAGAAATATCATTAGCAGTCGCTACAATAAAGACCGTACTGTCCTTCTCCTGCATCCAAGTAAGAAACTGTCCAAGAAGCCTTGTAGTTACCTCATTACCACCACCATCACTGCTAACTCCAGCAAATGCTTTTTCAATTTCATCTATCCATAGCACACAAGGACTAATGGCAGAGGCTAGTTTTAATGCATCCCGCATATTTGATTCTGATTGGCCAACATATTTTCCCATTAATCTACCAACATCCAACCTTACGAGAGGCAGTTCAAACAAACCTGCAGTAGCCTTTGCTGTCAAGCTTTTGCCACATCCTGGCAAACCGACAATTAATATACCTTTAGGAACATCAACACCAAATTTAATGGCCTTATCAAGTTGGGTGATTATTTTTGCCTTCCTATTAAGCCAATCTTTAAGATTTTCCAGTCCACCAATATCCTCTATTTTCTCCTTGAAATTGATAAGCTCCAGCAATCCTGCTTTTTTTATAAACTGTTCTTTTTCACGAAGAATTAATGAGGTATCATCTTTATCTATCATTCCACCATCTTGATATGCAAGATTCAGGATTTGACCAATCTGGAATTCATTTAATCCTCTAAGAGACAAAGTTAGATTATCAATAACTTCAGGGTCAATTTGAATCTTTACGTTATCTGCATAACTTTTTATTTGATTCTCTATCTCATTTTTATCAGGGAGTGGAAGATCAAATATTGTTATATAATTTTCAAGTTCCTTGGGAATTACAACAACTGGGGAGATTATAAAAATTGTAGCATTATAATCATCCCGATATAGATTGTCTTCCGCAATACGACGCAATAAAGAAATTATCTTGGGATTTCTTATTTGTTCATGAATATCTTTCAAAATAAAGAACGTATCATGTTCATAACCTGCATCAATATTGTTAAGAAGGCACTGTTCAAGGTCACATTCGAATTCAGGAGATTTGCTTTCAAAATTAATTATACCCAAAGCGTTATTAAATTCTATGCAGTAAGCATTCTCACGAACTGTCTGAATCGCTTCATCTATTACCTTATAATCATAATGATTTATATAGATAATAGGATGAAGGGCATCAATATATGATGCTAAAATATTGACTGTATCTTTTTTCATTAAATTTTTACATAATATATCGTGTTACCATAATCAGAATTACTCACATATAAGAGACTGTTTATAATAATATAGTTATCATTAACACTCTTAGCTTCCAAAATTTCGGCATTAAGCCTATCCTCGCAAACGCCACAGTTTGAATGCATTTTTAGTAGTAAGCATTGAGTTTCTGACAATTTTACAGGATAGTTATTAGTATTTGCCGATTTTGTCTCCAAGCAATCACCTATTGCGGAAAAATTATTTTCATCAGAACAAAATTCTTTTAGCCATTTATACATTTCTTTCTTATCCCTTTCATATAAGGAATCATCTTTTCCTGTCTCTTCTCCGTCATTAATATAATACTTTCTAGTATAAGGATTCATTAACAAGCAGAGTATAGCCAAGGGAGAAGTGTCCCTTACTTTATAGAAAAAATTTCGATAATCTATATTGAAAATCCAAGAATATTGATTTACAATCTCAGTAATTGCTGCTTGAATTCTGACTTTGTCTTTAGGGCTATCTAGAATATCTTTTGTAAGTTTTTCGTATCTATCAAAATATTCCCTATACAGGGAATTAGAATTTGATAATTTCTCACTTTCATTTTCAATAGCTAAAATTCTATCTTCCCGATATTTGATAATAGATGTTGAATATTGTATCTTTTCTGGATCTTCTTCTACCTTGAAAATTCCAACTAATGAATTAATAATATCAAGAGGTGAGGAATTAGCAATTTGCTTTATAGCATTTAATTCATTAATATATCCACGAACAAATAACCATTTTTCCAAAACTCCATCACGATAATACTGGAGTACATCTTCTATCGAAAAATGATTTCGCAGGTCTTCAAGCGTACGTACCTGATAATTGTCACATACTAAGTTAAACTTTATTGTCTTTACCATATTTATAAATTTAAGTTTAGTAAACTTATTTTAAACATCAAACTAGTAACATCAACATTTATTAATCCGGAGTTTTTCTTGATTACCAAATTAGTAATATTCGAATCAACGATCTGAACTTAACTATTCAACTGAAAGAAATAATATCATAAGTACATGTTGATTGATATACTTAGTAACAATCATATTACTTGGCTATTTTGATAAGTATACCAAAAGCAGACATTATTCTTTTCATTCAATTTAAATTTAATGCGATGTTTATATATCATAACTATAAGAGATAAGAGTTTAATAACGATACGCAAATATAATAAAAATTATACAATGAATGTTAGTTTTATAAAAAAAAATAAAGGACTAAAATAAAATTTTTATTTTAATAACTCAAAACGAATGCTATAAACAAATTGTAAAGTCAAATAAAATCAAGCAAAACTATCGATATTTGTATATTAGAATTTTAAGATAACGTGAGTTCGACGAATTTAAAATAATGAGAGCTGTGTATCTAATGTTCTTTTAACATTGATACACGGCTTTTTTGGAA
>CAJOPE010000118.1 GCA_905236815.1 uncultured Prevotella sp.
ACAACTGAGAGGAGTTGCTGATGTCAAGTTCTTCCTTTTCAGACTAACTAAGCTGTTTGCCTAGTCACATGGTTTTGCAGGTGAGCCTTTTTTCTCAGAATCTTTTTCTAATGTTTCTATATTTTCTCCTGTCAGTTCCCCTTTTATCATATTAAACTTCATATAAAAACCCGACTGAAAAGCTGTTCCCATAACAAGAAACTCTTTTGTTCGGAATAAATCCCTAGCATACAATAAGGCATTGCAGACATCAGTAGAAGTGATATAAGGATTATCTTGTGTGTGTGAATGCATAAAATTAGTGACTCCTTTTTGCATTTTCATAGGCAAATAAGAATGATGAAAACGTTTGAATTTTAATACTTTAAAGTCTTTATCCAATTCTACCATACAATCATTACCCATCGGAAGAACACCACTTTTAGATGTTCCCTGGAGAATATAGACCCTAGTTAAATTTGGTCCAATATACTTTACATCAAAGTTCAATCCACCCTCTTCTCCATTAGCCTTGTATAGACTATCTCCACAAGCATCAAGAACCTTTCTAATCGCAGTATTTCTATATCGAAGCAAATCCATCTCATACTGTCCTGCAGCACGGTCCATATCATTCCATGTTGACTTCCATGGAGCATATATCAAATTATTCGACTTATTGAAGATAGATACAAAATAAATCTTGGCTTGTTCAAGATTTCCAAAAATATAGTATTTATTATTAGCATCCTCCAAATAAGCCTGTGCATTGACCTCCTTAGCATGGCTGCAATGGGCAAACATTGAGTCACTCCCCACCCATGCCATCTTCTCATAGGAATAGAGTCTATAGCCTTCATGTAAAATGCTATCAGCTATCGGTTTAAAACTCTCTGGCGTTGGGCACTTTGCCTTATTCTTTCCTTCTGCCATCAAACATATTGTCATAAGCAGAAGAAGACCCAAAAGTCGTGATATTCTCATGATTCTATCAATAATCTAACATATTATTTCCAACTATGATAAACACAGGATACAGTTCCTTCCTCATCCGATGAAACACGCTTGAGATCTTCATCAGCTGCAACTTTATACTTTGCATTCTGCAAATAGCCATTAGTAAAAAATACTTCAGAGGAAGACACATTCAAGTGCTTCTTCGCCTGCTCCTTCATAACCGTCATTCTCTTTTTCTTTTCCTCATTAGACAATGAATTCCAAGTACCTCTAACCGACGGACTACTAAGCATTTTTTGAAGCTTATCATCTTCTGACAATTCTTTAGCGACAAACAAATCCACTTCCATCCCCTTATTATCAACAGCAGGTTGATATTTTGTTACTTTAGCCTTTTCTCTAAGAGAACGAGGAGCGGAAAATTCAATTTCTCCCCCCACTGTCACATTTTTGTTGGCAAGCAAGAATGGGGAATAAATTTGTTCAAAAAGAACTTCTTTCAAATCCTTGTCAAGAGCAAACATATACTGGTCAACCAGTTCTTTCTTTGTTGCATTGTACGGAGGCAGATTTGGTTTATTTCTTCTTGCAATTTCCTGTTCCTTTACAAAATTGTCATAAAATAAATCCACACGTCTCTTCACCTCCTTTGTTACTACAGACATATTGCGAATTTTAGTTTTTCCATATTTATCAACAGAAAATTCTACAGGAATTCCTTTTAATACATCCATAAAACTTGGGGAAGTCTTATTTATAGTTTCTCCAGTTTTCGTCAGTTCCGAATACTCAACTTTATGATTCTGCAAAATTGTACGAATAACACATCCGTCCTTCTTTGACTCAGCTACTACATAGGAGCTTAATCCTAGAAAACTATACGTTCCCAGGGACGATTTCACATTTCCCCGAGTTTCATAAACCACAGAATCCCCTACATGGAAATCAGGACAGATTACATTATTTCCTGCCCACAATGCGTTTGTAGCCAACAATCCCAAAACAAACAAAAGCGTCTTTTTCATAATTTATTTAATTTAGTTCTTATCGTTATTAGTTTTTATAGCGATAGTTCTTATGGTTATCAAGTTCAAAGAAAGCCCTCCACAGAATTGCATTCCATCCAAAGCAGACTGTGGAGGGCTGAGATATAGTAATATTAAACTTTAATCGATTTCCTGGTCAGCTTCATAGCCACCCATCTCACGAAGAGCATTCTTCAGCATCACATACTGATCGAAAAGGTTGTTCACTGCCTCCTCGCCCTTGGTATAGTCGTGCATAGGGCTCTTGAGGAAGAAACTCAAGAACTTCTGATTACCATACTTACCAGCGCGTGCAGCAAGGTCCATCAACAGTGTAAGGTCGAGCAACAATGGAGCAGCGAGGATACTATCGCGGCAAAGGAAGTCAATCTTGATCTGCATTGGATAGCCCATCCATCCGAAGATATCGAGGTTGTCCCATCCCTCCTTGTTGTCGTTGCGAGGAGGGTAATAGTTGATACGAACCTTATGGTAGATGTCACCATAAAGATCAGGCTGGTCTTCCTTCTTTAAAATAGTTTCAAGCGTTGAGAGTTTGCTCACCTCCTTGGTATGGAAGTTAGCTGGCTCATCAAGTACCAAGCCATCACGATTACCAAGAATATTGGTAGAGAACCAACCTGCAAGTCCGAGGTTACGAACCTTGAGGATTGGAGCAAAACCAGACTTTACGAGAGTCTGACCTGTCTTGAAATCCTTACCACAAATAGGCATCTTAGTTAGCTCTGCCAATTCCCACATAGCAGGAATATCAACAGTAGTATTAGGGGCACCCATAATAAAAGGAGCGCCTTCGGTGAGGGCGGCATAAGCATAGCACATTGAAGGAGCAATATGCTCACGATCATCCTCTTTCATTGCTTTTTCAAGATCAGCAAGATTTTTGTGATACTTCTCATCATAAGGAACATAGATTTCTGTTGAAGCAGCCCAGATAACTACCAAACGAGCGCATCCGTTCTTCTCCTTGAATTCCTTCATATCGTTCTTCAACTGCTGAACCATATCCCAACGAGTAGCACAATCCTTCACATTGTCGCCATCCAAACGCTTGGCATAATTCTTGTCAAAAGCAGCCTTCATTGGAACGATTTTTTCCAGTTCATCACGCACTGGTTCGATGTCCTTTGCTTTCAACACTTCAGCATAAACTGTAGCCTGATAAGCATTCTGTGGATATACATCCCAAGTACCGAAAACAATATCATTGAGGTCGGTTAGAGGAACAATATCCTTATAGTGAAGATATTCCTTTTCAGCACCCTTGCCCACACGAATCTTATCGTACTGAGTCATAGAGCCGACAGGTTTTGAAAGTCCTTTACGAACCATCAATACACCAGTCATGAATGTAGTAGCGACAGCACCGCAGCCAACTACCATAATTCCGAGTTTGCCTTCAGCGGGCTTCACATTAGTTTGTTTCATCTTGCTTTTTTGTTAGTTGTTTTTTCACATTAATCGTGAATGCAAAGGTATAGAAAATTATACAATAAAACGAATTTAGTTAATAAAGTTTCACTATTTTGGATATTTAATACTAATCACATATTTAATAAATAAAAGTGCCTCGAAAATTTCATTAAGTCGCAAATTCTTTGTAAATTTGCAGTCTAAATATATATTTGGGAGATAGAATCTCTTTTGAGAGTCAAAAGAATTATAATTCAAGTCAGAAAATGAGCAACATAACTTCAGATCAGAGACTGAAAGAAGTGGTAGGAAAGCTTTCGGAGCCAGATTCTCTGAAAGGCCTTTTCCATCAGCATCAAGATGGAACCCCTATCCCTTCCAACAAGGCGCTTGTAGAAATCATTGACCTTTCTCGAAGCATCCTCTTTCCTGGATACTTCGGCCGGAACTCTTTCACTAAGCAGACATTGGAGTTTCACCTAGGAGTAAGAACAGAAAAGCTACATCATATGCTAGCAGAGCAGATTCTTGCAGGTCTCTGTTTTGCAAGACCAGAAGAGCAATCGATAGAAGACCTCGACTGTGCCCGCTGTAAGGCCAGCGACATCGCAATGCAAGTCATTGAGCAGTTCCCAAGCATCCGCAAAATGCTGAGTACAGATATCACAGCAGCTTATAATGGCGACCCTGCCGCACAGAGCAAAGCCGAAATTGTGAGTTGTTATCCAGTAATCAAGACCCTTAGCAGCTATCGCATTGCTCATGAACTCTATAAGCTAAATGTACCACTCATTCCAAGAATGATCACCGAAATTGCACACTCCGAAACAGGTATCGACATCCACCCAGGTGCTCAGATTGGTGAATATTTCACCATTGACCATGGCACAGGTGTCGTGATTGGAGCGACTTGCATCATCGGCAAGAACGTGAAGCTTTATCAGGGTGTGACCCTTGGCGCAAAGAGTTTTCCACTCGACGAGAAGGGCAATCCTATCAAGGGCATCGCCCGCCACCCTATCCTCCAGGACAATGTAGTGATATACTCAAACGCCACTATCCTCGGAAGAATCACCATTGGTGCTGGATGCGTAGTAGGCGCCAACGTGTGGGTGACCAAGGACATGAAGCCAAAAACAAAGAAATATAAACAAGAAAAAATAGATAAATTAGATATTGAATTCAATAATGGAACAGGAATTTGAACTCATTGCCAAGACCTTTATGGGACTAGAGTCCGTCTTGGCTGAGGAGCTCACCCAGCTGGGTGCCAACAATGTACAAATCGGCCGACGTATGGTGTCATTCACCGGTGACAAGGAAATGATGTATCGTGCCAACTTCCAATTGCACACGGCTATCAGAATCCTCAAGCCTATTGCCAAGTTCAAGGCAAAATCGGCAGAGGATATGTACGAGGAAGTGAAGAAGCTCGAATGGAGCAAGTATTTGGATAACAAGAAGACATTCTCTGTAGACTCTGTTGTTTACTCAGATGACTTCCGTAACTCTCGATTCGTAACCTACAAGGTAAAGGATGCTATTGTTGACTGGTTCCGCGATAATACCGGTACTCGTCCAAACATCTCCGTAAGTAACCCAGACATCCGATTGAACATCCATATCGCTGAAGACAACGCAACTCTGAGTCTTGACTCAAGTGGCGAAAGTCTCCACCGTCGCGGCTATCGTCAGGAAAGCGTAGAGGCTCCTCTAAATGAGGTACTTGCTGCTGGTATGATCCGCATGACTGGTTGGGATTATAGCTGTGACCTCATCGATCCTATGTGTGGTTCAGGTACTATCCTCATCGAGGCTGCACTTGAGGCACTCAATATGAACCCTGGCGTTTTCCGCAAGGAGTTCGCTTTCGAAAAGTGGCCTGACTTCGACCAGGAACTCTTCGATTCCATCTACAACGACGACTCAGAAGAGAAAGAGTTCGAGCACCATATCTACGGATACGATATAGATATGAAAGCAGTAAACACAGCCCGCATGAACGTGAAAGCAGCCGGTTTGAGCAAGTATATCACTATCGAGCAGGCCGATTTCAAGAACTTCAAGCAGCCTGCAGAGCCTGCTCTTATCGTAATGAACCCTCCTTACGGCGAGCGAATCTCAACACCAAACTTGCTCAATTCCTACAAGATGATTGGTGAGCGTTTCAAGAATGCCTTCAAGGGCAACGAGGCTTGGGTACTTAGCTATCGCGAGGAATGCTTCAAGGCTATCGGCTTGAAACCATCTATCAAGATACCTCTTTATAATGGTTCTCTGGAATGCGAATTCCGCAAATATGTGATGTTCGACGGTAAAATGAAGGAATTCCGAGCAGAAGGCGGAATCGTAAAGACCGAGGACGAAAAGCGCGAAATGGCTCAGAAGCACCGTTTCAAGAAGAATCGTGAGTTCAAGGAGCGTCTCGAAGCTGAAGAAAGCAACAACGATGGCGACATCCGCAGCTTTACATTCCACAAACCTCGCTTTAATGAGGACGAGCATCACGACCGTCGTCACTTCGATCGCTATAAAGGCGGCAAAGGAAAGAACAATGACGGCGACGAGAATGAAAGTCGCGGCTCACGCAGAGGTGGAAAGAAATTCGAAAAGGGCGGCAAGCGCTTTGACAAAGGGGAGAAACGCTTCGACAAGAGCGAGAAGCGTGGTTCTTTCGGAAAACGTAAAAGATTCACAGAAGATGAGGATTAATCGTTTATGGATTTTAGGTTATGGGTTACTGATAGTACTTTTAGGTATGACTATGAATGCTAACGCTCAGAATCTAAAGGAGATGACTCTCGAAGACCTGAACTTCGGAGGTGTAAACTACCATAATATGGTAGCCAAGAACCGCTGGACAACATGGTGGGGAGATCAACTCGTACGCCTCGATGCCGAGGAGTGCTATCTCATAAACTTGAAAACGGGAAAAGAAACGAAACTTTTCACAGCCGATGACCTCAACAAGATCAAGGATGTAAATAAAGTTACTTCTCTTTTCTCGGCTAAATTTCCATACGCCGATCAAACAGTAGTGAGACTGGGCGACCAACTCATCGATTGGAAAAAGAAGAAAGCCGAAACCGACTTGAAATTGTCGGCCTATGTTAGTGGCTTTCAACTCTATGTAAGAGACGAGAAAGGAAAGGAGCGCCAGCTCACCACCGACGGAAGCCGCAACATCGTTTACGGTCAGAGCGTACATCGCGATGAGTTCGGTATCGAAGGTGGTCTCTTTTGGAGTCCTGGCAAGAAATTGCTAGCATTCTATCGAATGGACCAGAGTATGGTAACCGACTATCCATTGGTGAATGTGCCTGAAGTAGACTGGACACCAGATGTGGGAGAAAGTCGTATGGCAACTCCAGCACCAGAGAAGTATCCTATGGCAGGCGAAACTTCACACAAAGTGACTGTCGGTATCTACAACCCACAGACTCATAAGATTCTTTATCTGAAGGCTGGCGACCCTACAAACAGATATTTCACCAATATCGCATGGAGTCCAGACAGCAAAGTCATCTATATGTTTGAGCTGAACCGCGACCAGAATGATTGCCGACTTGTTAGCTACAATGCTGAAACAGGTGCTAAAATCAAGGAGCTATATCGCGAGACTGATGCAAAATATGTAGAACCTCTCCACCCTATCAAGTTCTTACCATGGGATAGCAATAAGTTTATCCTACAGAGCCAGAAGGACGGATTTAACCATATGTATCTTTTCGACACTAATGGTAAAGAGTTGAAACAGATCACATCGGGCAAATGGGTGGTTATGGACTTTGTTGGTTTCAATACCAAACGTCATAGCATCATTTATACCAGTAATGAACTGAGCCCTATTCAGCAGAACATCTGGTTGGTAGATGTTGAGACAGGTAAGCGTGCTCTGATGGATAACGGAAAGGGATGGCATAACGCTACACTCTCCGAAAGTGGTCAGTACATCTACAACAACTGGCAGGAACCTGACGTTCCACGCGAAATAGAAATCGTAAATACCGAGAACGGCAAACGTACACCTTATTATACTGCTCCTAACCCTTGGGAAGGCTATACTGTTCCAACCTACGAGAGTGGAAGCATTAAGGCTGCCGACGGTACCACCGATTTATATTATAGGATGGTGAAGCCTGTCAACTTTGATCCAAACAAGAAATATCCTACTATTATATATGTATATGGTGGACCTCACGCTCACAATGTGGATGCCCGTTGGCATTACTGCAGCCGTGGTTGGGAAACCTACATGGCAGAGAAGGGGTATCTGCTCTTCATCCTCGATAACCGAGGAAGCGAGAACAGAGGCAAGGAATTCGAACAGGTTACTTTCCGCCAGCTGGGTCAGGAAGAAATGAAAGACCAGATGAAGGGTGTTGAATACCTTAAGAGCCTTCCTTACGTAGATCAAGACAGGATGGGAGTACACGGCTGGAGCTTTGGTGGATTCATGACCACCAGTCTGATGACCAACTATCCAGATGTTTTCAAGGTTGGTGTTGCAGGTGGACCTGTAATCGACTGGAAATGGTATGAGGTGATGTATGGTGAACGCTATATGGATACACCACAAACCAACCCAGAAGGATACAAGAAGACCTCATTACTCTCAAAGGCTAAAGACCTGAAAGGAAAATTGCAGATTATTATCGGTCTCAACGACCCTGTAGTATTGCCACAGCATGCATTCTCTTTCCTGAAGGCCTGCATTGAAGCCGGCACCCAGCCAGACTTCTTTGTATATCCTGGTGAACCTCACAACATGAGAGGCCATCAGAGCACACATCTTCACGAGAGAATATCTCAGTACTTCTTTGATTATTTGAAATAACTAATTACTAATAAACACGACCTCCCCAAAAGGGAGGTCTGAGAGATTATGAAGATTTTATTGTTAGGAAGTGGCGGCCGCGAGCACGCCTTAGCATGGAAGATTGCACAGAGTAATAAATGCGAGAAGCTCTACATTGCCCCAGGTAATGCTGGAACAGGTAATGTTGGCGAGAATGTAGCAATCGATGTAAACGAGTTTGAGAAACTCAAGGACTTTGCAGCCAGCAACCAAGTGGACATGGTCATTGTTGGTCCTGAGGTTCCATTGGTAGGTGGTATTGTGGATGATTTCCGCAACGACGACCGTACCAAGAACATCGCCATCATCGGTCCTTCTAAGGAGGGTGCACAACTTGAGGGCAGCAAGGATTTTGCAAAGGCCTTCATGAAGCGCCACAACATTCCTACAGCTGCTTACGAAACATTCGATGGTACCACTATCGAAGAAGGCATCAAGTTCCTCGAGAGTCTTAAGGCGCCTTATGTACTCAAAGCTGATGGTCTTGCTGCAGGTAAGGGTGTTCTCATCCTCCCTACTCTTGAGGAAGCCAAGAAGGAATTCAAGGAGATGCTGGGCGGTATGTTCGGCAATGCCAGCGCAAAAGTGGTTATCGAGGAATTCCTCAGCGGCATCGAGTGCTCTGTATTTGTACTTACAGATGGTAAGAACTATCAGATTCTCCCTGAAGCTAAGGACTACAAGCGCATCGGCGAGCACGATACAGGCTTGAACACAGGTGGTATGGGTAGTGTATCTCCTGTCCCATTTGCTACAAAGGAATGGATGCAGAAGGTTGAAGATCGCATCATCAAGCCAACAGTAGAAGGTCTTGCAGAGGAAAACATCGACTATAAAGGCTTCATTTTCTTCGGCCTCATCAATGTTAATGGTGAGCCTATGGTAATTGAGTACAATTGCCGCATGGGTGATCCTGAAACTGAGAGCGTTATGCTTCGTCTTAAGAGCGACATCGTAGATCTCTTCGAAGGAACTGCCAATGGTGACCTTAATGAAAAAGAGGTAGAATTCGACGATCGTAGCGCTGTTTGCGTCATGCTCGTTAGTGGCGGATATCCTGAGGAATACGTAAAAGGCTACCCTATCTCTGGCATCGACCAGGTAGAAGGTTCTATCGTTTTCCATGCTGGTACAACTACCAAAAACGGCGAAGTTGTAACCGATGGCGGTCGTGTAATTGCAGTATCCTCATACGGTAAGGACAAAGAAGAAGCACTGAAGAAGAGTTTCGAGGAAGCTCAGAAGATTCAGTTCAAGGATAAATATTTCCGTTCAGATATCGGACAGGACTTATAAAGAATGATTAAGAGACTACAAAACAAAATAGCAGAAAGCAGATTTGCATTACCAGTAACTGCCCTATATACATTTCTTGTATGGATAGCAGCTGGGCTACATTCCGACAAACTGTGGATACAGTTTGCCTGCATGGTATTATCTACCTATCTTATGGTAGAGCTTAACAACCGTAATGCATTGATGCGAATCTATAGCAGAATGGTCTCCTGCTCCTTTATGGTATTGATGGGAACAGCAACAATGCTGTTCCCTTCCATAGAGGTGGGAGCAGTTTCGCTTTGTTTCATCTCTTTCTATCTACTTTATTTTTATGCCTATCAGGAGAAGGCGTTACCCGGAATCGTATTCTATGCTTTTGCCGTAATTGGCATTGCCTCAATATTCTTTGTCCAGATACTCTACTATGTTCCTGTACTTTGGATTATTCTGGCTACCAACATTCTAGCTTTCAGTGCCAGGAACTTTTTCTCATCCATATTTGGACTCATAGCTCCTTATTGGTTTCTAGGTGGCTACTATGCTTACAAACAAGACCTTCAGGGATTTCTGAATCACTTTATTGAACTGGCAAATTTCCAGCCACTATTCGATTATAGTCAGATCAGTAATCACTATATTGCCACTTACTTCTTCATTATGCTGCTTGCTATAATTGGTTCACTCCATTTTCTCCGCAACAGTTTTATGGATAAGATTCGCACACGAATGCTCTACGAGATATTCATCTCAATGGATATCCTCACATTCGTATTTATCGCGCTCCAGCCTCAGCATTACAACGAGCTGATTGTCATTGCCATCATCAATACAGCACCGCTGATAGCGCATTTCCTTGCACTCACCCGTACAAGGATAACCAACATTATATTTTTCATACTCATTGGTGCAGCAGCATTGCTGACTGCCTATAATCTGTTTATTCCATGATAGAATTTCTTGTTGATTGGGGCTATTTAGGCATGCTCGCTGCAGCATTCCTTGCTGGAAGTTTTTTCCCTTTCAGCAGCGAAGCTGTTATGATGGGACTGCAAACTGCAGGCCTTGACCCGTTTATGCTAGTTATCTACGGAACAATCGGAAATACCTCAGGTTCCATTCTCAATTATGGCATCGGCCGAATGGGAAAACTAGAATGGATTGAAAAATACATGCACGTAAAAAGGGACAAAGTGGAAAAAGCCCATAAGTTCATGGAAGGACGTGGAGCATGGATGGGACTCTTTGCTTTTCTCCCACTGATCGGCACAGCTATCGCTATCGTACTGGGACTGACAAAAGCAAATTTCCCCATATCTTGTACTAGTATTTTGATTGGCAAATTTTTACGTTATCTTGTACTTGCCTATAGTTGGAATTGGATATCGTTATTTTTTGCTAACATATAACGCTAGATTTTATATCTAGAATCTTTTTGATTATCTTTGCATTCATATTGAAATAACACATTAATTAATAATAATGAAACAGTACAAATTAGTGGACAATATCCTTGGATGGGTCACTTTTCTGATCGCAGCCTTTGTATATTGCTCTACAATTGAACCGACAGCCAGTTTCTGGGACTGTCCTGAATTTATTGTTACAGGCTACAAGCTTGAAATCGGTCACCCACCTGGCGCACCTTTCTTCATGCTTACCGCCAATCTCTTCTCACAGTTTGCAAGCGACCCTTCAATGGTTGCCAAGATGGTGAATACAATGAGTGCTCTGCTGAGTGCTACTTGTATCTTGTTCCTTTTCTGGACCATCACTCACCTTACTCGCAAATTGCTTCTGAAAGACTGGAGTGAATTGAATATGAGCAAGCTCATCGCCATTGAGGCATCTGGTCTCGTTGGTGCTCTCATCTATACCTTCAGCGATACCTTCTGGTTCTCTGCTGTCGAAGGTGAGGTTTATGCTTATTCATCAGCATTCACAGCTGTCGTTTTCTGGTTAATTCTAAAGTGGGAAGACCACGCAGATGAGCCTCACAGCGACCGTTGGTTGGTGCTCATTTTCTATATGACAGGTTTGAGTATCGGTGTTCACTTGTTGAACCTGCTCTGTATTCCTGCTATGGTATTGGTATACTACTATCGCAAGTTCCCAGAGGCAAACCTCAAGGGTTCTCTCATTGCCTTGGCACTCTCTTTTGTTGTAGTAGCTGCCGTATTATATGGCGTTGTACCTGGTATCATCACTGTAGGCGGATGGTTTGAGTTGTTCTTTGTAAATACACTCGGATGCCCATTCAACACAGGTGAGATTATCTATCTCATCCTCCTGATTGGTATAGTAATCTGGGGTATCTACGAAACCTATAACGACAAGAACTTCAAGCGTGGTAACATCGCATTCATTCTTTCAGTAGGTATGCTTGGTATTCCATTCTATGGATATGGTTGGAGTGCCTTCATTATTGGTGTTATCATTCTTGCTATCCTATGGTTTGTTATCAACCGTAAGGTAAAGAAAGAGAAGGTTGCTTTACCTTTGATTCCTACCCGCTTTAAGAATACAGCATTGCTTTGTATGCTGATGTTGATGATCGGCTACTCCAGCTATGCTCTTATCGTGATTCGTAGTTCTGCCAATCCTCCAATGGACCAGAACTCTCCTGAGGATATCTTCACACTCGGTAACTATCTGAGTCGTGATCAGTATGGCGATCGTCCATTACTTTACGGACAGGCTTATACCTCTCAAGTAGCATTAACATCGGATGGTAGTGTATGCCGCCCAGAGATTGAGTCAGGTGCACCTATTTATCAGCGCAAGGAAAAAGCATCAAAGGATGAAAAGGATTCTTACTTTGTTGTAAGTCATAAGGATAAGTACAAATATGCACAGAATATGTTCTTCCCTCGTATGTATGACTCTGGTCATGCTAGTTCTTACGAGAGCTGGTTGGGAGGCGTTGATGGCACAGAAGTTCCTTACGACCGTTGCGGTGAGAACATTATGGTAAAGGTTCCTTCACAGATCGACAACATCCGCTTCTTCCTCTCTTATCAGTGCAACTTCATGTACTGGCGTTACTTCATGTGGAACTTCGCCGGCCGCCAGAATGATATTCAGGGCAATGGTGAATTGGAGCATGGTAACTGGATTACTGGTATCAGCTTTATTGATGATGCTATGTATGGTGACCAAAGCAAACTTCCAGATGACTTGAAGGCATACGATCCTGTTTCAAATCCTGACGGTAACAAGGGACACAACGTGTTCTACTGTCTGCCTTTGATTCTTGGTATCATTGGTCTTTTCTGGCAGGCATACCGTGGCAAGAAGGGTATCCAGCAGTTCTGGGTTGTATTCTTCCTGTTCTTCATGACTGGTCTCGCTATCGTTATCTATTTGAATCAGACCCCTGGCCAGCCTCGTGAGCGTGACTATGCCTATGCAGGTTCGTTCTATGCTTTTGCTATCTGGTGCGGTATGGGTGTTGCAGCTATTATCGAACTACTCAAGCGCTATTGCAAACTTGAGGGAACAGCCGTTGCTGCTGTTATTGCAGTACTCACATTACTGGTTCCTATTCAGATGGCTTCACAGACTTGGGATGATCACGACCGCAGCAATCGCTATACTTGCCGTGACTTCGGTCAGAACTATTTGATGTCACTCCAGGAGAAGAGTAATCCTATCATCTTTACAAACGGTGATAATGATACCTTCCCACTCTGGTATAACCAGGAAGTTGAAGGTGTTGGTACAGACGCCCGTGTCTGCAACCTCAGCTATCTCCAGACCGACTGGTACATCGACCAGATGAAGCGTCCTGCATATAACTCACCTTCTGTGCCAATCACATGGCCACGTCTCGACTACTGTTCTGGTACAAACGACTGGGTTGAGATCAATGCTGAGGCTAAACAGCAGATTCTCGACTTCTACAAGCAGGATCCTAAGGCAGCTAAGGCCCAATTTGGTGACGAGCCATTCGAGTTGAAGAATATCCTCAAGTACTGGGTTCGCTCAAAGAACAAGGATATGCACTTCATTCCAACCGATACTGTATATGTAACTATTGACAAGGAAGCAGTGAAGAAGAGCGGCATGCTTATGGCAAGCGACTCTATTCCTGACAAGATGACTATCTCTCTCGCTGGTAAGAGCGCACTTGGTAAGGGTGACCTTATGATGCTTGAGATGATTGCTCAGTGCCAGTGGAAGCGACCTATCTATGTTGCTCTTACCGTTGGAGAGGAGAACTACATGAACCTTGGCGACAACTTCGTTCAGGAGGGTCTTGCTAACCGTATCACTCCATTCACAACTAACCGTGACGGACAGGTACTTCCTGGTTGCAAGAACTTTGATACAGAGCGCAGCTACAAGAATATGATGACTCGATTTAAGTATGGCAACCTCAGTCAGAAGGGTCTTTACATCGACGAAACAACTATGCGTATGTGCTATACTCATCGTCGATTATTCGCTCAATTGGCTATGCAGCTCATCAACGAGAACAAGGATGCTAAGGCATTGGCTGTTCTTGCTAAATCAGAGAAAGAGATTCCTGAGTACAACGTTCCACTCAGCTATATGAATGGCGGATTGGATATGGCTCGTGCTTATGCTGCTCTTGGCAAAATGGATAAGGCTAAGACAATCCTTGCTAAGATTTGGAAGAGATCTGCTCAATATGCAGACTACTATCTCGGTCTTGATGGTAACCGCTTCAGCCAGTCTCAGAGAGACTGCATGCGTGAACTTATGATTATGCAGTCTATCGCGGAAGCAGCACAGGCTATAGATAAGGGTCTTGCTAACAAGTATAGTCAGCAGATGAACGCCAAGTATCGTCTATATGTAGGTCGTGGCGGACAGATGCCTCAATAAGCAATAAGGAGTTTCGAGTATGTTTATAGAACAGCCGGCAAAATTCCTGCGCTGGATTTATCCAGCAGCAATCTGGAGAATGGACAAGAACGATCACTCAGTTTATCTGACGTTCGATGATGGTCCTATCCCCGAGTCGACTCCATTCATACTCGAGACTCTACGAAAGTTCAATGTCAAGGCAACCTTCTTCATGGTGGGAGAAAACGTGCTAAGACATCACGATCTTTACAATCAAATTGTGGAAGAGGGTCATCAGGTGGGAAATCACACATTCAATCATCTGGGTTCCTTCAAACACATGGCTATTACTTATGCTGCCAATGTCTATCAGGCCAATCAACTGATACATGCTCACCTTTTCCGACCTCCTCATGGATGGATGAAGCGAACCGTGTATTGGTGGATGAACCGACATTACAAAATCATTATGTGGGATCTCGTTACACGCGACTATTCCAAATGGATGACAGCGCAGGACATTCTCAACAATGTGAAAAAGTATGCACGCAACGGCAGCATCATCACCTTCCATGACTCACTCAAGAGCATCGACAAACTGCACTATGCTTTGCCTGAGGCTCTGAAATGGTTGAAAGAACAAGGATATGAATTCAAAACTTTCGAATGATATAAAAGCCGAGGCCAAAAACCTCGGCTTTTTTGCTTGTGGTATCGCCAAGGCTGAACCAGTGGCAGAATCTGTTGCCAATCGGTTAAAAGAATGGCTGGAAAAAGGCGAAAATGCCGATATGGCGTATATGAGCAACTACACCGACAAACGCATTGATCCCCGACTATTGATGCCGGGATTAAAGAGTATTGTGAGCGTAGCACTCAACTATGCCCCATCGCAAACACTTCCTGAAGGAGAATACCAGTTTGCAGCCTATGCCCTGGGACTGGACTATCACGACATCGTAAAGGAAAAGTTACGAGCGCTTGCCGAAAAGTTCGGCTTTGAAGACGAACTTCACTCAATCAATCCAAATGCTCATCACTGCAGGATATTCGTAGACAGTGGTCCTGTTTTGGAAAGGTATTGGGCTGAGCAAGCAGGTTTAGGATGGACAGGAAAAAATCATCAACTCATCATTCCAAAGGCAGGAAGTATGTTCTTCCTTGGAGAACTTTTCCTGGATGTGGAACTCGAATATGATTCCCCAATGAAAAACCGATGTGGGAATTGCCACAACTGCATAGACGCCTGCCCTACGCAAGCTATAAACGAAACTATCTCGGCAAGCAACGAACGCATAGAGGCCTTATTTGATGCAGAGAGATGCTTGAGCTACCAGCTTATCGAGAATCGAAAACACCTCTCTGAAGAAGCCTCCAAGAAGATGGGAGATACTATCTATGGCTGTGACAGATGTCAGCAAGCTTGTCCATGGAACCGCTTTGCCACTCCTAACACCACTCCCGAATTGCAACCTAAGGAGGAACTTCTAGGAATGACAAAAGAGAAATGGCAGAATCTCACCGAAGAGGAATACCGCAAACTCTTCAAGGGAAGTGCTGTAAAACGGGCGAAATATACCGGACTCATGCGAAATATTAATGCGGCTAAAAAGAAATAAACTTAGATATGAAACGATTTACAATAGCATTTCTAATGCTGGCTCTCTTTACAGTGATTTCATGTACCAAACGTATTCACGTAGAAGAGGTTGCTATGAAAGCAGACACTGCGATGTACGAAGGAAAACCGTTCACTGGCGAGATATGGACCGCCGATGATCGTTCGGGCTGTTTCAACACCGAAGAAGGCATTCTTAAATCACTGAAGTTCTTTCATGAGAATGGTAATACCGCTGTGGAAATGACCATCAATGAAAAAGGTGCACCTATCACCAAGATATACAACGAGGAAGGTGATTCAATAGACCTTATGAAATTCCAAAGGGAATACACTAAGATATGGGTGAATATTGCTCTTACACAAGGGGAACTTATGGCGAAATAATAAATGTCTTACAAACTAACGAAGAAGTTCATCCACAGCTCAAACTATAATAATCTCCCTAAGTTGTGGAAGAACTTTTTAAAGCCCAATACCATCCAACAAATTCCAGCCAAAACAACCTCTATGGTAATATACTTTACAAGTAGAAACATTATCAAATGTATGATTATCAACTAGTTCTACCCAGGCAACATTTTCTGAACCACTAATTTTAACCTCTAATATTTTAATCTCTTTAGTAAAAGATCTCTTTGATAATTTGTAATTAATATTGCGAATCGATATTTCTGCTGCTTGGCATTGTTGTTGAGAACTACAGAACGAATCATTAACAAGAAAAGTTATCGGAACAAATATCATTGATAAAACAACCAAGAAAAGCATCCAATTAACAACTAGTTCTACACCAGACTGAATTTTCCGCTTTATACGACTGTATAATTTCATCCTTCCAACTAAAGAATCGATAATATACAATATCAAATATAAAGGTATACCAAAATACATTTCTATATGAAAAGGCAGAAATGTATGTAAATACGCCTTAACACCATTATACAGAAGACAAATGAAAAATATGAAATAAAACGAATACTGTGCAAAAACCTGCCAACTAAAAGGTCTTGAAGGTATCCAGAAAGTATAAAAATGTCCTGTTGGATTAGTTACTAAATCCTTCATTGAGTTAATAAAAATCCTATCTACCTTAACATACCCACGAAGCTGTTCAACCAACATCAATCTAATTGCATAAGACTTTCTGCGTGGAATATAAATATGTTCAATAAAAGGGATCATATTATTAAATGCGTCATTTTCGATTGCTACAACAGATAATGGTAAACTGATATCTATGCGATTGTCGCCATTTAGAGTTGCATCATATAAACCACTCCAACCATTATAGATTCTATCAACCCCCTCTTTGAATATTAACTTACGAAGATTGAAAAACTGAGGTTTGAACTGAATATCAGGATCATGACTAATTGAGTATGAAAGATGACGAACACCAGCCCTGACTGTAACTACCCCATCTTTCACAAATGGATAAAGAAGCATCTTACCATCTTCAGAATAGATACCATTTTCATCAAAAGTAATTGGTGCAATTTTTTTCTTTGTCAAATTATAGTAAGAATATCCCTTTATGCCTCTAAGGATAAAATGGTTTCTACTAATACGTATTATCTCATCATACCATTTGTCCAATAACAACTCACCATTCCGACTCACGACATTCGCTCTTCCGTCCTTGCAGATAACACACATATTCGCATCAAAAGTACCTATCTTTTGATATGCAGTTGTTTCTGTTACTGTTGCATCCATATTATTCGATAAAGTATCCAACTATCAAAATTCATTTTCGCTAAATGCAAAGGTATAGATTTTCTGACAAAGAAAAGGGTTTGAAAAAGATAATTTTCCATTATAAAGCAATCCTTACTATCATTCTAACCTAAATTATCCATAAAACATTCCGTAATCTTAGGCAGCAGTACCATACATTCACTATACTTATATAATGTCAAACGATTGTTTCACATTATATGAAACGACCGTTTAATATTATATGAAACGGCCGTTTCACGTTATGTCAAACGACCGTTTCACATTATCAATATATAGCAATTAGCTAGTTAAACCTAACAAAATCAAACAATTATCTATATGATATCAAAGATGAAACAATACAAAAAAAAGGTCGCAATCTTAACAGATTGCGACCTTTCTTTATAATAAATGCAGCAAACTACTGCATATCATATACCACCTGCATCAATTTCTTGCCGAGTTCGTCAGCCTCCTCCATGGTGTGAGCCTCACTATAAACGCGGATAATAGGCTCAGTATTACTCTTGCGGAGATGTACCCACTTATCAGGGAAATCGAGTTTCACGCCATCGATATCAGTTACCTGAACATCCTTTTCTTTTCCATAAAGCTCCTTCACTTTAACAAGGATAGCATCTACATCTGTAGAAGCGGTGAGATCAATACGGTTCTTGGCAATAAAATACTCAGGGAATGAAGCACGAAGTTCACTAGTCTTCAAGCCCTTCTGAGCCAAAGAAGAGAGGAATAGAGCGATACCTACGAGAGCATCACGACCATAATGGCTTTCTGGATAGATAACTCCACCATTACCCTCACCACCGATAACAGCCTTTACATCTTTCATCTTGGTAGTAACATTCACCTCGCCTACTGCTGCAGCATAGTAAGTACAACCATGCTTCTCGGTAACATCGCGAAGTGCACGTGTAGAGCTCAAGTTGCTAACGGTAGCACCCTTCACATGATCAAGGATGTAATCAGCTACTGTAACGAGTGTATACTCCTCTCCATACATCTTACCATCTTCTTGAATAAAAGCAAGACGGTCAACATCTGGGTCTACAACAACACCAAGATCATAACCACCCTTGGCAATCTCACCCATAATGCCACCGAGATTTTTCTCCAATGGCTCTGGATTGTGTGCAAAATCACCATTAGCCTCACCATTCAAGAACTTAGCCTCAACGCCCAAAGCCTTGAACAAACCTGGGAGAATAATACCACCAACAGAGTTAACAGTATCAACGATCACCTTGAACTTTGCCTTCTTGATAGCCTCAACATCAACAAGATCGAGTGCAAGCACTGCATCGATGTGACGCTGATCGAAAGTATCATCATCTGTATACTGACCCATGTGGTCAACATCAGCATAATCGAAGTCTTCTTTCTCGGCAATAGAGAGAACCTCATTGCCATCGTCCTTAGTCAAGAATTCACCTTCGTTATTCAATAGTTTCAAGGCATTCCAATGACGAGGATTATGGCTTGCTGTAATGATGATACCACCCTCGGCACCAGTCATACGAACAGCCAACTCAGTTGTTGGAGTAGTTGCCAAGCCAATATTGATAACGTCATATCCCATGCCCATAAGAGTGCCACAAACGACATTCTTTACCATTGCGCCTGAGATACGAGCATCGCGGCCTACAACAATCTTGTTACTATTACACTTACCACTACGACGGATGAATGTAGCGTAAGCAGAGGTGAACTTTACGATGTCGAGCGGATTAAGAGTATCGCCCGCAGGTCCGCCAATAGTACCACGGATACCTGAAATAGATTTGATAAGAGTCATAATTATCTTATTTATTTTGCACCTAGCTCATAGGTAATTTCGTAAAAATAAGGAACAACATACTGTGATGCCGTGCTGTTTCCCTGTCCATGAGGTACAATCAAGCGTACCTTTGCCAAACCTTTCTCACTAGTATAACGGCCCAATTTGATATAAGGAAGGGCAGCAAGCCAAGCAGAAGGAACAGAAGCAGATGAATATGCTTGATACATCAAACTACGACTTGGCTCAAACGAAGCTGTATAAGTTCCTGAAGTGCAAGTTACATACATCTTGTCATTATAAAAAGATGTAGATGCTGCCATATTTGTGAGCCAACTATACTCCTTACTGCTTCTGAAAAGAGAAGCCTCCTTGAAACGACAGAGGATTGTTTTTGAGCCACTGGTAAAAGTTTCTCCAGAACCTACTTCACAAATCTGCATATAAACACCAGTACTCTCGATAAGAACATACTCATTCTTTGTAGTATCAGTAGGAGCCTGATTTGCTGCTATATTTGCCTTGAACTGCGATTCTGAAATAACTTTTATGTTATTATCGCGAATATAAGCATTAATTGTATCGTTCTCTTTATCACGCTGTTCTGCATAAGTTTCTGTATCCTGACAAGATGCAAAAACTACAACACTCAACATTACGAAAATACCGTAAATTATCTTTTTCATTTTCTTGTTATAACTATTTTGGGGACAAAGTTACGAAAAATCGTCTACATTTCATCCCCAAAAGTTATAATTTATTCTATATTATCTTAACATATCGGCATAAGCCTGTATTGCTTTTCTTGCAATCTGTTCAGCTTCCTGAATATTGCAGAATAATTTGCCACCACTTGCATTCAAATGACCACCACCATTAAAGAACTCGGCAGCCACCTTATTGCAAGGGAAATCATCGTATGAGCGAAGACTTACCAACACCAGATTTTCCTTCTCTACATCCTCTCGAAGTGAGATTGACAACTTATGACCACTAATGCGAAGTGGTTCATTCACAAGACCTTCCAAATCACCCTTGATGAAATGGAAACGTTCCATTTCTTCTTTAGTGACAGAATAGTAGGAAGCATGGAGTTCGTCTATCACATTTAGTTTCTGACACATCACATAGCCACGGAATCGAATTGCCCATGGACTATAGGTGTTGAAAACATTACGATAGATTTTATCCTTATCTATGCCCTTCGTGAGCAGCTGACTGATGATGAAGTAGATATCTGGATTTGTGGAATTATAGGTAAATCCACCTGTATCCGTCATCATACCACAATATACAGGTACTGCCCACTTGCGATTCATTGACTCAAAGCCGCCCAACTGCCACACAATTCGGAATACCAACTCGCAAGTACTGCTACAGGTTGGAAAAGATACCAAAAGATCGGCATTTGGAAATACAGGATTCAGATGATGATCGAACACTACAACCTTTGCCTTTGTGGAAAGCAGGCAATCTTTCATCTCGTCAATTCTGTCAGACGAATTAAAGTCAAGACAGAAAACCAAGTCTGCCTTGTCAAAAGCCTCACTGACAACATCAGGATGCTTGTCGTAACGTACAATACGCTCAGAACAAGGTAACCATTTCAGAAAATCAGGATAAGCATCAGGAACACATATAAAAGGATTCTTGCCTAGAGAACGAAGGTATTCAGCCCAACCAAGACAAGAACCTAAAGCATCACCATCAGGTGACTTGTGACCACATATTACAATACGTTGAGAAGCCGCTACTAACTCATTGAGGGTAGCGACTTCTGTATCTTGCAAAAGATTTATTTGCATTTTAGAAGAGTTTATTAGGATAAACTCCGTCGTCAACCAAGCTTTGAATCTTATCTACAACGCTCTGACGATCGGCAGAATAAGTAACACCAAACCACTTGCTAGTAGTATCAAGCACCTCGCAGGTAGCAGTTCCGTCAGTAATCAGTTTATTAACAACCCAAGGAATAAGATACTCAGCCTTGATGTTTGCCTTTGTTTCAGGAGCATCGAGGAAGCCCTTGAAGAACTGGTCGCTATATTCGAAATAATCTGGTGTGAAGCCCCAAACATTCATGGAAACTGGAGTGTTGTCGGAAATCTTAACCCACTCTCCATTCTCGTCTTTGTAAGCTACATTTCCATCTTCCTTACGTTCGATTTCAGTACGCTCCACGCAATCAGTAAGTTTGTCATTAGCATCCTTAGCACAAACGCCACGAGAAACAGTACCATTATCACTCAAGGTATTACCTACACGGAAACCTACCATGGCATAAGTATTTTTGCTGCCTTCAGGAAGATCTGCAAGGAACTTGCCGATAACCTTAAAGCAATCACGATTGTAGAAGTCATCACAGTTGATAACACAGAAAGGCTCCTTAATAACATTCTTTGCCATCATTACAGCATGATTGGTACCCCAAGGTTTTGTACGTCCCTCTGGTGTAGTATAGCCCTCAGGAAGTGCATCAAGTGACTGGAATACAAGTTCGCATGGAACATGACCCTCATACTTAGCAAGAATCTTCTCGCGGAATTCCTGTTCAAAGTCCTTACGGATGACCCAGACAATTTTGCCAAAGCCAGCCTGAATAGCATCGTAGATAGAATAATCCATGATAGTCTCGCCATTAGGTCCTAGACCATCAAGCTGTTTCAGACCACCGTAACGGCTGCCCATACCGGCAGCAAGAAGTAACAAAGTTGGTTTCATAACTACTTTATTTTTAAATATTGTTTTTTAATTCTGATTGCAAAAGTAATAAATTATATGTAGAAACAAGAAAGATATTCTCTTTTCTTGAAAGTTTTTTGCCGACTAGAAAGGATAACCCACTGCCAGGTGGAGACACTGTGCTTCCTTGAAACTTGTGATATTATAGAAGCCATGCTTGTTGGTCTCGTATGGAAGGTGAAGTCCTATACCCCAGTCCACACGAATGACAAACATTCCGAGGTCATATCGCACACCTACACCAGTACCCAAAGCCATCTGTCGGAAGAAATCCTTTACCTGAAATTTGCCACTTGTCACCTCATCATCGTGTAGATTCCATACATTACCAGCATCAAGGAAGATTGCACCATAAAGGTCGCCAAATAACTTCGGACGGTATTCTAGATTCATCAGCAATTTCACATCACCTGTCTGATCAATATAAGAATGCTTTTTATCAATTGGATAGTACTTTCCTGGTCCGATACTTCGAACATTGAATGCCCTCACACTATTGGCGCCTCCAATATAGAATTGTTCGTAATAAGGAGCCTTTATAGAATTTCCATAAGTCCAGATAACACCTGCATTTACATGAGCTACCAGAGATGCATTTTCGCCCATACTCCACTTCTTGGCAAAGTCGGTTTCAACTTTCAAGAACTGTGCATAATGGTTCTTGAACATTGTCTTGGTTGTATCATTCCATTGTTTCCCAAAAGCAGCATAGCCCAAGGACAATAAATTACCAGCCTCACTAACAGTGGTTTCCCATGTAATTGGATTACGATAATCAACAGGGGAATTATATCTATAAGTAAAGCTCATCTTTGGAACAAACTGGTCCTCCATTGACTTTTTAAGATATGGCTTGTCTTGCAGAATCACCTTGAAAGTATCCGTCTGCATATTCATATATTCATAGGTAAGAATCAAAGGACTCCATGAATAGCTTGACTGAGCCGAAGTCTGCCAATCATAGGTAAGTTCACCAGAAACCACATGACGACGATAATAGCCTGCACGATTGAGCACATTGAAGGCACCACGAAGTGTAGTTGTCGGCACAGAATAGTAGTTATAACGACGGCGACGTTTTCCTTTTTTACGCTGATTTTGGTTATAAGAATAGAACAGACTGCGAGGGGTCAGTATTCTTGGAAAGACAATAGCCGCATCAGCTCCATACTCCCAAGAATTTACATCAGAAGCATTAGATACTCCAGAATTACCCTGATACCATTCATAAGAACCATGAAGATTGATATCAAGTTTTTCTCCACCTCGGAATGCATTTCGCTTGGTTAGACCAAGTACCAATTCTGGTCCAATTCTTCCCGTAGTCTTACCTTTTGCATTGGCTTCAATATACAAATCATAAGGTTTATCAAACATTAAGTCAAGATCCAAATCCAATGTGTCACAATCTCGAGAATTATTGCGAGGGGTAAAATTGAAAGTAGTGGAAGTAAACAATCCTGTACCTTGAATTCCCTGTTTTGACTCCAACTCATTTTCGTAGCTATACAACTGATTGGAACGAAGTTTCATTTGACGAAGAAGAACACCTGTACGAATTGGTGGACGACTTCCGTTAAAATACAAGGAGAAACGACGACGAATAAGTGAGTCTTTTAATTGGTCGTTATACTGCTTACGGAAGTTGATACGCATCTTTCCAATATACCATTTATGCAAAGCCTTATTGTCGAGACTATCTGCCATTCGGAACTGTAGCTGTACCTTTCCAGGCACATTTAATGTATCGGCAAGATAGGATGAGTAGCCATTCTCGTAATAATAGTAGCCATTATTACGGAACAAACTTGTGATGCGCTGACGCTCATTTTCCAAACTTGACACACTGAAAGCATCTCCCCGCTTAATAAGTGCCTCGCTACGAGTGGAATCAATCAGACTATCTGCATATTCAGGAAAGTTACGATAGTCTATAGAATCTATCGTCCAAAGATGGCCAAGATTTACAGTATAAGCTATCTTCGCTTTTTTCGGATTATTTTGCTGAACATCCTTATAAGTTACCAGACTATTGAAATATCCAAACTTCTTCAATTGATTCTCAGCAACTTGGGAACGAAGCTGAGGATTCACCTGACTGAGCAGTTTAGGACGGGTACCGAAAGCTCTCGTCATCCACTGACTAAATCTTGAACTATCCTGAGAAAATGCATTCCATATCCAAAGGCGAACAGGGAAAGGCGAACGATAATAGCTGCTGCCAAACAAGGCGCCATTAGGAGCTGAGGCAAGTACATACTCCATTTCCTCCTTGGTCATTTCGGCATGATCGCATTCCTCATAATTTTCATATTGAATAGGTTTCAAACCAGTAAATAGTTGTTCACCTTCTGGCAAAGCCGAAGTTGAGGAACAGGCAGCAACTCCTAACATCAGGATTGCTCCAAGAAGTACATATATATATCTTCTGATTATCGTCATTTCTTATCTACATTCTTAACAGCTACCGAATCCCTTCCTATAGAATCAGTTCTCTCCTTTGGAGTTGGGGTATTACGTTTTGTTGGCGCAGGAGCAACAGGATCATCGCTCTTAAAATTAATTATATCCTTGAAATGCTGCAACTTACGTTTCCAAAGGAAACCGACACCATACTGACCGATCGGACCCTCCAACCAATCATATGCTGAATTATCATAGAAAGCACGTAGGTACTGGCTGGCACTCTTGTTCAATCGGTACTCAAGTTCTACATTATCGAAGAAATTATTATCCTTCCTTCCCTGATCCAATTCTGCACCAGTAGATACTTTTCCACCAATAATAAAGCTCAATCGGTTATTCCAGAATCTCTTTGCAAATCGGAAGTTATAATCTGTATGCAATGCACCTGCTGAATTGGTTGAATTATCTACCGTCATACCAAGGTCGAGACCAAGTGTACGCATAGCATTTCCTGCTATATTATTGATCTCGGAATTCAGGAAGGAGGCAAGGGCGGTATTCATTGAGAAGGAATTAGTATTACCATCAGCAAGATACATACCTGAAGCCAACATAGAAATCGCAAGTTTACTTCGTTCCTCTGTTGACTTGGTATTCAGCTCATCTTGAACTGAAGCGTCTGAAGGCGCACTAATGATAAACTCGATACCCATATGGTTCAATGTCTGCGAAAGTTTTACACCACATTCAAAGTCAACCTGTCGTCCATTATTCTCACCTGCATTCACAGATGCCTTGATATCCTCAGTAGCCGTAATACTCAAAGTTGGATCAAAAGCATCACCCGTAAATTCTATATAACTTCCATCCTTAATGTGGAAAGTCTTCAAAGGAATGATAGGCAAAGCATACTTCATCTCTCCATTGCTCAAGGTATAGCGACCAGTGAGGGCCAAGTTGGAAGCAGAATAGCTCATTCGTAAATCTCCACCTCCCATCAAGTCAATATAGTTGGAATGTTCGGCATTCAATGCACAAACAATATGGGCCGCCTCGTCTACTGATATTGACATATTCATTTTGAAGCCATCGATAGTAGGACGGTCAACTACTAGATTTTCCTTAGCATCCTTTAAATCAGTGAATTTCACAAGTTCTTCCAACTGGTTGTCGGTGGTAAGTTCCGACTCCTTAAGCACATAGGTCATATCAGTGGAGCCAAGAACATCCAGTTTGCCGCGCATATCAAGGTTATTCATCGGACCACGCATGATACCGAAGAAATTAACGTAAGCCTTTCCATAAGCCTCTGAACGAGGATTCTCCTTAGCATCTATCAATAGGAAATTCTGGGCACGCATGCGAATATCCATCGTCATATTGTCCAAATCGGAGAAGTCATAATTACCGGTAATAGTAAGTGGACTATTATTATTGGCAAACATCTCAAAGTTCTCGAAGAGCAACTTACTATTCTGAATTCTCACTGGATCATCGGCAAAACGCATCTCAATACCGTATGGCTCACTAAACAAGTAGGTTGACGACAGATATATTTCACCATTCACATCCGGTTTACTAAGAGGACCCTTGATATCCAATTCACCCTCTCCAAATCCACGAAGACCGATGATACGATCTGGAATAAAACCGTTAACAATCTGCATCGGCATCTTATCCATATTCAACTTCGCATCCAGATAGCCATCTCCTTCCGACTTATAAGTACCCTTAACTGTTCCCACCACATTGCTTTCGCTAAGCAGGATACCATCCACCTGATGAGTGCCATCGCTCTTTGGCATATACACGAATTGCGTTTCCAGGTTACCCATCTTACAACCTTCGTAGGACATGTTGGCAATAGCAATATCTGAAGATACAGAGAGATCTTCCTTTGTTTGGATAGCATGGAAGTCTCCATTCATAATTCCGGAAACTTTTGGTGCATAAGGGATAACTGAAAGCACCTCATCCAAATTAAATTTATGCAAGCCCACAGTAATATCCTGCAGGGCATCCACATTGGTACTATCACTATATACCTGGATACCTTGCCCATCGGCAGCTTTTAATTTCAAATCGGCCAGAACTCTACCCCCTTCTTTCAACAATACATAGTTATCCTTGTTATAGGAGAATTTCTTGTATCCTAAAATGAGATCGGAACCACTGAACTGAGCACGGATGCCCTCTCTCTCCATGGTAGCAATGATTGGCAACTGTAGGCCTAATCGATCATTCTGATCATAAATATCAGCATTAACAAAGGCGCCCCGCTCGACTATACCACCATTAAACTTGGCTGTAAATGTAGGGGTATTCTCCTTGGTATTGCGTACATATCCCTCATAAGCCATTTTATCGTTATTAGAAGCAAACTTCAAACGAATAGTATCAATACGGATACTGTCATCAATCAAGACTAGAGAATCCATGCTCAACTTACCATTCAATCCTTCGATTGGTGAAGAGTCCATGTCTATATCGGCATGCTTGAATGTATATCCGTAATGAGCAATCATCGAGGAAATAAAGTTGTACTTACCGGTTTGGAGTAAAAGACAGATATTTGGCAAGTGCTTACGAAGCGCGGCTTGATCGATAACTCTTTCCTTCATCTGTTTCTGAAGTTCAGCCACAAAACCATTGCCAGACTTCATCAAATGCTCGTAACCAGTATCCGCATTCATGTTGAGATGGAAGTCGCCACAATCCACAACTGCATGAGTGGTATCCTTACGTGTCAGTACATCCAATACAACATCAGTAGGATGATAGACACTATCCTTGTCGACAATGGTCATATCGGAAACAAGACCCTGCACTTTATAATAGTCCTTCATATTTGTGGATACATCCACATGGCCACAAAGAGTAATAAGCAAAGGACTATCTACTAATCGGAGATGATAAAGATCAGCCTTTCCTAAATCCGCAGATACTGTTGCCTGAAGATTCTTTGTATTCATCAAGGCATCTACCTGGAATAATCCTTTCAACAAGGAGTTTTTACTATCAATTTTTGCATGTGCCTTACCGTTGGCTATCGTTGCAACGGCATTCATATTGTCTAGGCTGTACTTATCGAAGGCAAACTTCTGAACCTTTGCTGTTGCATTCAGATGCGTGCGAGGTGAAAACACATCTGTTCCCACTCCATCCACTTTCACATATCCAGTGAATGGATGCAAGCCTTGATTAGGAACAAAATGTTGAATTGGTAATGCGGATGCTGTTGCTGTCGCCTTATAGGCCATGCGCTTTATATCTATCGTGGCATTCGCACGCAAGCTACCTCCACCCTCTCTTGCTGTGAAATCAGCCTGATAATTTGGTCCTTTTCCCTTAAACTTTCCCTTAACTCCAATACCACTTGGAATACGAATCTGCTTCATCAAGGCAGGATCGAGCATAGCTGTCACAAAGCCAAGATTATAGGTATGAGCATCCAAATCGACATTGAAACCTAGTTTATCTGTATTTAATAGTTGCTCAGCCCATCCGTCTACTTTTACGTTGAAAGCTGTAGGAAGGCGAAGCGAGAGTTCCTCTAAAAATATTTTTTCTAAATTTCCATTCAGCAATCCATCTATAGCCAACGGTTGATTAGGCCATTTACGAAGGAATGGCTTAGGGGCTCCATCCATAAAAAGAAGGAGGTCTGGTTTACCCACAGTTCCATGAACAGTTGCTAACATTTTACCAGGATCCTTGTCGGCAAAGGCGTTCATATCCATGATATACTTCAGTTTCAATTCCGAAGTTGGAGTTTTCAAGTATAAATCTGGAAGATAAAGGCGAGTAGAATCCATAGCAAACGGTCCATTAAGTGCATTCACTCTCAAGCCCATTCCCTGCTCTTTGAAACTACCCGCTAGAACTTTCACCCTTATGTCGCTCTTGCAAAAATAGAAAGAGTCGGCTACTAAATTCAAACTGTCAAGAAAAATATGATTGGCATCCAGTCCCTTAACACGAACCTTGAAGTTATTATCATACTTCACCCTTCCATTTTTCCAGTCCAAATGATTTATCTGATAGAGTCCCTTGTTGAAATCCATAAAGCCATCCTGGGCTGAAGTCTTTCCTAGGAATGCATTTATCGACAAAGTATCCCCTGGCATGTGGAGAGTGAAATCAGTATTCTTTACTTTTAGAGCTGCGAGATTTAACTTCCAGAAGTTTGTGCTTGGTGTTGTGTCCTCTGGAACTGTGTCGCTTAATTCAATGGAAATCCTTGCATCAGAGAGCAAAGCATTGTTGACATTGATATCTTCCTTATCCAAGTCAACGCCATGTGATTTCACATTGAGATGCCCTACACTTCCCTTGAAACGCATCGAATGAACCAAACTAGCCGTGTTTACCTTCAATTTCTTGAAATCGAGGTCATCTATCATAACCTGCTTCCTGAACAATGGAAGAAGCTGAACATCCACTACTGTTTTCTCAATATCAGCAATCGTATCTTTTACCTGTGGAAGCGAATCATTCTGTTGAATGACTTTCACATTTTCCAAACCAAGGTCAAGAGGGAATTCAAGATTTACATGTTCGACAGAGATTTCCATCCCAGTCTTTTCAGAAGCATACGAAGCAACTTGCTTCACTACCCAATTCTGAACAGGAGGGAAGTAAAGCAAAAGTGCCAATATAGTTAACAGTGTTATCAGACTTAGTAAGAGAATGCTGATCCACTTGAGTACGTTCTTCATATGCTAATGATTCCAGCCATTTGCTGTTAGAATGGCCGCTTTCATTTGCAAAGTAAACAAATATTTTGGAAAAACAAAAATAAAAAGCTAATATTTTTCTTAAATATTAGCTTTATGGTGCAATTACTTGCCAAAGAGTATCATCAGGTAATGGTGAATCCAAAGAAATCGATTCTTGAGATACCGGATGAATGAATTCTACATGATGAGATAAGAGGGATATGCTACCATCAGGATTACTCCTCTTCGCACCATATTTTAAGTCACCTTTGATAGGACACCCCATATGAGCCAGCTGACAACGAATTTGATGGTGTCTACCAGTCATCAACTGAACTTCAATAAGAGTATATCGATCGGAACTTCCAATCACTTTATATTTCAGAATTGCCTTCTTTGAATCTTTCACTTCCTTGTCATAAGCATAACTCTTGTTCTGCTTTTCGTTTCGAACAATCCAGTTCACTAAAGTTCCCTCTGGCTCTTGAGGAGCATTCTGAGTTATCGCCCAATACGTTTTATGAACTTCACCATTACTAAACATCTTGTTCAGCCTTGGCAATGCCTTAGAAGTTCTAGCAAAGATAACTAATCCCGAAACAGGACGATCAAGTCGATGCACAACACCAAGGAAAACATTTCCCGGCTTGTTGTACTTCTCCTTGATATATTGCTTTACAGTTTCAGAAAGCGGAGTATCTCCGGTTTTATCACCCTGAACGATCTCTCCGCTTTCCTTGTAAACTACAATAATATGATTGTCTTCGTAAACGACTCTCATTACATGTTCATACCACCATCTACCTGGATAACCTGACCAGAAACATAAGAAGAAAGGTCAGAACCAAGATAAAGAGCTGTGTTTGCAATATCCTCAACATTACCACCACGACGAAGAGGAATCTTCTTAATCCACTCCTCACGGATATTGTCTGGCAATGCCTGTGTCATAGCTGTATCAATGAAACCAGGAGCAATTGCATTTGCGCGGATACCCTTAGGACCCATCTCCTGACCTACACTTTTAGCAAGAGCGATCAAACCAGCCTTAGAAGCTGCATAGTTAGCCTGTCCTGCATTTCCATGAACACCAACAACAGAAGCCATATTGATGATGCTACCACCACGCTGGCGCATCATTACAGGAATACAAGCGTGAATGAAATTGAAAGCACTCTTCAAGTTAACAGCGATAACAGCATCCCACTGCTGCTCTGTCATACGAAGCATCAAACCATCCTTTGTGATACCAGCATTGTTAACAAGGATATCGATTGAGCCAAACTCTTCCTTCACCTTAGCAACTACTTCTTCGGTCTGTGCAAAATCTGCTGCGTTACTAGCATAACCTTTAGCCTTTACACCTTTAGCAGCGATCTCACGCTCAGTCTCAAGACCACCATGCTCCTCATCAATAAAAAGGTCGGTGAATGCTACATTAGCACCTTCTTCAGCAAACTTCAAAGCGATAGCCTTACCGATACCGCGTGCAGCACCTGTAATAAGTGCTGTCTTACCTGTTAATAATCCCATTTTGTTTTATTATTAATTTATAATGTTAATCAAATATGATTCAAACCTGCTTTACCCAAAGCACCATATACAACTTTTGCAACCAAAGGCTTACTAGATTCCTCTGTAAGTCCATGACCTAAACGTCCATATATAAAAGGCACTTCAAGTCCTTTGATACAATAGTGAGTGATATCAGCTACCAATTCCACATTTTCTATATCAAACTCACCATCATTTTTCCCTTCCGAATAAACTTTTCGAAAAAGCTCAATCTCATCCTCATCAAAATTCTTACGAACCTTTTCAACCATCCATATATTACGGAAGAATTCAGCTCTAAGATTTCCGTTTCTTACCACTGTTTCTTTAATCATACTTAAATGAGTATAGATCAATTCTATTATCTTATCTTGAGGACGGATTTTTTTTGCTGCAACTTCATCAAGCTTATCAGACAATCGCTCCAACTCGGATTCAATTACAGCGTAATAAACATCTTCCTTACGATTAAAATAAGTATAAAGAGTTCTACGCCCCTTACCTGAAGCAAGAGCGATATCATTCATCGTCGTATTCGCCACGCCATTCTTTGCAAAAAGCTGACGAGCTACATCCACTAGTTTTTGTCTAGTCTTAGAAATCGACATATTTAAACCCAAATATTAAATTGCACAAAAATTAATTATGTGCAAAAATAAGCCATTTTATCCAATATAGCAACAAAAAAAGGATAATGTTTATACCTAAATTAAAACATATGTTAAAATCACAAGATAATACGAATAATATTTTGGTAATTCACAAAATTATTGTACCTTTGCACTCGCAATTCAGAAATGAGTTGTCTAGTAAATATCGCGGAGTGGAGCAGTTGGTAGCTCGCCAGGCTCATAACCTGGAGGTCGCACGTTCGAATCCTGCCTCCGCAACTAAGTTAAGACGTAAGAATTAATTCTTACGTCTTTTTTTATTCATAAAAATAAGATAATAATAAACCACCAAATTTAAGTTTATTATTTTATATTTTATATTGCATATTGAATATAACCTAAATCCAATGATTAATTTATTCAAAATCATGATCATAAGCAAAATAATGATCGCCCAAAGAATAATATATAAGGAAAGCAGAATAACATGAACTAGCAAGAAAATAAACTTATCTAAAACTCGAGGAATATCATCAATAAAGGATGTATTGACAAATATATAAATCAACAATACAAATAAAAAAATCCGAATACAATAAATTGTATTCGGATCTATCATTTAATTTGTTTTCAGAAAACTCATAACCTTATTGAAATAACGTTGGGTACGCTTAACACTATAGTTCTGTCCACCATTCCAAGATCTAATTGCCTGCTCAATATTATTCAATGGATTGTAAGCCGATTGAATGAGAAGAAACATTTCCTTAGACTTAGCAATGCTAAAACGATCAGAAAGCTTATAACGTTTCTTACTCTTCCTCTTCTTTAAAATTCTATTGCATTCTGCAACACAAATAGGTGTAATTTGCAATACGCCAATAGAATTTCCACTTTTTGCATTTTTGTCCCCTTCACTCTCAACCTGAATAATTGCATCAATTACATTTGACCAGTCAAACGAACTATCCAAGACGGAATTTACAGGTTCTGCAGCCGATGCTACAACAGAGTGGGATAATACTAAAAATAAAAATACAATCTTTATTAATCTCTTCATTGTTCCTATTTTTCTGGAACCTGAAAAACTGAAATACAACATCAGAAGATTCACGATGCAAACGCTATGTGAGAATGAGTTACGTTAGACATCTGAGTTCCAATTAACATGTTGCAAAGATACAAAAAAATATCGGATTACGCAAGTAAATATTTGATTATCAATATTTTACTTGTTAATAAAGGCAAAAAGAAAGTTGTAGATTTTTACTTAATAAAAATAAGCAAAACCCACAAAAGACTATAAAACCTAAAAAAGAAAAGATTAATATAAACCTAAAGTAATAAAAAAAAGAAAACAAAAAAGCCCCGACTACTTTCGTAATCGAGGCTCTTGATAAAAAGGAGGCGGCTACCTACTCTCCCGCATTGCATTGCAGTACCATC
>CAJOPE010000119.1 GCA_905236815.1 uncultured Prevotella sp.
AAGGATATTTTTATAATAACTAGCTAAATGAAAAGTAAGATAATATTATTAGTGTTAAGCTTGTTGATGACAAGTTCCATATGGGCAGGGAATAATGTAATTTGTCCAGTCTTTCACGAAGGCGATTCTGTTGTTTATGAAAGTAAAGGATCTGTAAATTCACAAGTTGCAGGACAAACTGTAAAAATGAAAATTTGGGGGCTAAACTCCTATGTAGTTGCAAGAAAATACAATGATGGCTATTTACTCCGCTCAACATTACTTGATATGAAAATGGAGAATGAAAACCAGGGAAGTGTTACTGATAAAATCATGGAACTAACAGGAAATCCAATGTCAATGCTTAAGGGTATTCCTATGGAAATGTTGGTAGATAGATTTGGAAAGGCAACTAAGATTATCAATATTCAATCTGTGAAAGATAAGGTTTATAAGATGTGTAACGATCTTATGAATCGTCTTGAGAAACAATATCCTCAGGTGGTAAGCATTTTGTCTAAGGATGCTTTAATGAAACAAATGATGAACTCTTTAACAGAAGAGATGTTACTAAAAAGTCTTAACGAACAGTTGAACTATCCTTTCTTTCTTACGGGTAAAGATTTAACTGTAGGAAATGAAGTCTCTTTCATTGTTTCAGGCAATGTAGAAAGCAGGGCAAAAATTACAAAATATCAACCTTCTTCTTCTGGAAAGAGTGCAAATGTTAGTTTGGCTGCTTCATCGGATCTAACTCAAGATGAAGCTTTGAGACAAGCGTTAGAGAATCCTAAAATGAAAGAAATGATGAAGACTTTGTCTGATGAGGAGAAAAAGCAAGCGATAGAATTAATGAAAGAACATTTAAAAATGCACGTTAATGTATCCTCAACTTATGATTTCTTTGAGGATGGTTATTTGAGTAATAATAAATATAATGTTGGAATAAAGTCTAAAACAATGGATATGGTTATTGAAGGAACGCTAACTTGTATACATCATTAAGTGTGCTGTTTGGACGCTCTAAATGTTCAACTTTGCACCCTAAAGTGACTCACTTGAAAATGTGCAAAATAACGATGAAGACAGTTCGGTTTTGATGGTTTGTAGATTCGTGCGTATTACGTTTCTTTCTTCCTTTATTAATTTTTTAAAAAAAAATCATGATCTGCAACTTTCTAGGAAAAAGTCTCGTCTAACAGGCAAAGAAAACAAAAATATTACGATTATGAGAAAGATTTTATCAATTGGTGCGATTTTAACTTTGGCTATCAGCTTAGTAGCATGTTCTTTCACAACTACAGTTACAGATGATAGTCCTGTAGTTACAAAGGCTTATGACTTGAAGGATTTCCATGGAGTCCTTGCAGGTGGAGCTGTGAAAATTGTATATGTACAAGATAGTGTATATAGTGTAAAGATTAAAGCGTCTGAAAATACTCTTGAAAAACTTGAAGTCGAAGTAAAAGACAGTATCCTTTGTGTTAAGCATAAGGAAGGTTCTAACCATGTTACACTATTTGGAAAGAATGCAGGAACTTCAGGTGATATTACTCTCTATCTTTCCACTCCAGATTTAACGGAAGTACATATGGCAGGAGCAGGTAAGTTTACCTGTGATGGTACAATTGATACAGATACTCTCGATATAGAAGTAGCAGGTGCTGCCGACGTTTATATCAAGAAACTTGTTTGCGACGAGACTTATGCCTCCATTGCAGGAGCGGGAAAGTTCAGATTGCCTGATGTAACCGCAGACCTTCTCGACTGCAGCATAGCTGGCGCAGGTAAGATGGTAGCAAACGGAAACATCGGTAAGGTGAAGAAGAGTATTGCCGGTGCAGGTAAAATTGTTGTCAACGGTGAGAGGGTCACTACGCTAGGGGGCCATCATGATGCAGATGACGATGACGACGAAGAAGATGATTAATTCCTTCGAATAGCAATACGCCCACAAGCGCCGTTAGGATGCCGAGTAGCACATCGATGATGTAGTGATGGCCGGTATAGACTGCTGTCACCCAAATGCCAACACCTATGAAAGCAAAGATACAACTTGCATACCAACGGCGCTTGCTCATGATGGCATAAATGGTTGGAACAACCAGATAAGAGGCATGAAGGCTAGGAACGGCTGCAAATACGTTGGCGTTAGCATTGTATAGCACATGAAAGATTGAAAGACCTGTCATCTCATCGAATCGGGCTAATCCTGCCATATTTCCTGGAGTACCTACAACAGGCTCAAAACCGTGAAGTATTACATACCAAGGGGCTGAGGCTGGATGCAAATAGTAGCCGACAAAGCCCACTAAATTAACAACAAGGAAAGCTGCGGAATATCTAAAGCACCATTTCTTTTCGCCCTTGAAATACAGATAAAGAGCAAAAACTGCCGGCACAGGAATCCAGCAAAGATAGAAAAGACCAGCAAGTATATCTGCCCAGGCCCAATGATGCAGGTTGAACCATTCTCCTGGTATCAGCACATTGGTACCATCGGCAGCAACTGCTCCCGGAACCGAGAAACCAAAAAGCGATTTTTCTGCCTCATAAAGTCCTTGCACGTCAATGTCGTTTACCAGATAATTTGGATAGAATCGCATGGAGTCATAAAGTACAGCATAGATCATCCACGGAAGAAAGCAGCATGCAAAACTGCGGGTTTTCATGTTGATGCAGAAAAGCAAGGCAAAGAAACCTACTAAATATAAGGATGCCATATTTTATTTCTTTTCTAGAACTTTATAACAATGCCAGATTCTCCAAAAAGCAGTGATGTTTGCCAGGATGGCGATGAGCAGCATAGCAATTGCTACAGGCCAAGCCGATTCTGTGATACCGGTGAGAATAGCACCTAGTGCAGTTACAACAACTCGTTCTGGTCGTTGCATCAGTCCAACCTTACATTCTATCTGAAGTCCTTCGGCACGGGCTCTCACATAACTCACCATCACACTTCCGATCATGGCGGCAAAAGTGACAATTCCCATCCAGAACCATTCTGGACCTGCTTCGGTAAAGTAGAGAACAATGCCGAAAAGCGAAACTAATTCCGAATATCGGTCGAGGGTGGAGTCCCATAAGGCTCCAAATTCAGAACTCAAGTTGCCAACACGAGCTAACCTGCCATCCATCATATCGAATAAGCCTGCGAAGAGGATGATTGCACCTCCCCATCCCATAGTGCTAGCATCCTGATAGTGGAGGGCTGCATAAATGAAAAAGACGGCAGCAACAATGTTGCCAGCAAAGCCCAGGAAGGTAACAATGTTTGGAGTGAGTCCCACTTTGAGCATCGCCTTGATGAGCGGGTCGATGCAATGATAGATAATTTTCTGTAGAAAATCTCGATAGTTCATATTGTTTGTTTTTATTTTTCAGTCTTAAAGACAAATTTCCGTTGTAGTGGATAATTTATAAAGATGGCTACAAGGAAGGCTATGCAGCTTTTCACGATAATGAAATACTTCGCACCAACTAGTGTCGTAACGCCATTTGTGCCAAAGCCATTAAAGAGCATGCTTAGAAACCATACCATAAAATAACGCCATACAACTCCCTTTTTAGAGCGGCTGGTGTTCTTGAATACATAGTTATAGTTGATGTAGCAATTGGTGATGCCTCCGCTGACAACGCCGAAAAGATTGGTGATTCCATAATTGAAAACACCACCTTCATAGAGTCCAATGGCCAGTCCGAAATCAACAATACTTGCAATGGATGCGCTGATTTCCGCTTTGCTCAGCATCCAAATCTCGTGCTTGATCTTACCCATGAAAAAAGATTTTTAACAGAGTAATACAAAGGAGTGTATAGATACCTCCAAGTATATCATCGCCCATCACCCAGAAAGCCCCCGGCTTCTTGTCGAGTGTCTTAATACCTAATGGCTTGACGATATCAAAAAAGCGAAAGATTACCAATACTGCAAGAGTCCATAGAGTGTCTTCGCAAGTAAGTACACTTAGTGGAACCCACATTCCAACCATTTCGTCAATTACAACTCTTGAAGGGTCTTCTCCCCAATAAGGTTGAAGTTGAGCAGTCGCCCAGGTTCCCAGAATAGTGAAGCCTATGGCAAGTGCTAGTGTAATGGTTTGAAGTGTGGCTGAATCGAATAGTGTTGACAATAACAGCCAGCAGATTGCTGCTGCGATAGAACCTGCAGTACCTGGTCCCCATGGCCAGAAGCCTGCTCCAAATCCCGTTCCAATAAGAGTGGGGATAAATGGTGGTCGCTTGTCAGTTATGTTTCCGTGATTGTTCATTTGGCTACGAAATTACAAAATATTTATTGGAGGGCCAAGAAAGGACCGAAACTTTAAATCTTCTTAAAGAATAGGTGATTTTCTCATTATTCTATATAAATTTGCAGTCAATTACGTTTAAAGGATAATGAAAAGATTAATATCCATCTTGTTTTTGGCCCTAACAGTGCTAGTAGTCGAGGCCCAGCAATTAAATGGTCGCATTGTCGATAGTGACGGTCTCCCCGTTGCTTTTGCAAGTGTTGCCTATAAGGGACATCATATCGCTGTTTCCAGCGATGCGGATGGCAAATTCACCATAGAGAAACATGTTGGATGGAAATTAACAATTTCTTGCCTGAGCTTTAAGTCACAAACAAGAATGGTTAAGGATAAGGATTCTTTTTGGGATATCAAACTCAAGGATGATAGTCATTCCCTAACGGAAGTTGAGGTGAAAACCAAGTCGGGAAGGTATCGAAGAAAGAATAATCCTGCTGTTGAGCTTATGCGCCGTGTAATAGCAGCGAAGAAAAAAACTAATTTAAGAAATTACGACTATTATCAGTTTAATAAGTATCAGAAACTGACGTTGGCTTTTAATGATATTACTCCTGATCAATTGGAAAGTAAATTTTTTAAGAAGCGACAGTATCTTATTGATCAGGTAGAGGTGTCTCCCTATAACAATAAGCTGACTTTGCCTATTTCGGTAGATGAAACGGTAACACAGCATATTTATCGTAAATCGCCTGAAACAGAGAAAGATATCGTGATGGGACAGCAGAGCCAGGGCATCGGCAAACTTATACAGACGGGTGATGCTTTGAATACTATGCTTAAGGATGTTTTTACGGATGTTGATATCTACGACAATCGTATTCGACTGCTTCAAAATTCCTTTGATTCTCCTATTGGCAACTCGGCGATCACTTCTTATCACTATTATATTGAGGATACTGTATATGTAGATAAGGATTTGTGTTATCACCTACAGTTTACACCAGCGAATAATCAGGATTTTGGTTTTAGAGGAGAGTTATTCGTACTAGCTGACAGTACCCTCCATGTAAAGAAATGCAATATGCATCTTCCAAGCGGTAGTGGCGTGAACTGGGTGGATAATATGATTATCGAGCAAGAATATACGCATCTGGATAATGGTGAATGGGTGCTTACCAAGGATGATATGATTTCGGAATTGCACGTTTCCGACTTGGTTCAGAATGCTCTTGTTGTGCGCCATACCCGTATGAGCGATTATTCCTTCGATGAAATTCCCAAGCAAGTTTTCCGTGGAAAAGGTAAAGTTAAATTGGATATAGATGCCTTGAATCGTGATGAGGCTTATTGGAATCAATATCGACAGGATCATCTCACGAAAAGTGAGAAGAATATGAATTCCTTTGTCAATCGTATTGAGAAATCAAAGGGATGGAGCTGGATAGCAGTATTTATGAAAGCTATGATGGAGAATTATGTGGAAACTTCTCTATCAGGCAAGCCTAGCTATTTTGATTTTGGACCGGTTAATACTCTAATTAGTAAAAATTATGTAGATGATCTCCGCTTCCGTTTGTCTGGTAGGACTATGGCAGCTCTTAATCCACACCTCTTCTGGGATGGATATGTGGCTTATGGAACTAAGAGTCAAAAGTGGTATTATGGTTCTGAGATTACTTATTCTTTGAATAAGAAAAAACATTCTCCTTTCGAGTTTCCTAGAAGAAATTTGATTTTTGAGTCTACTTATGATGTGATGTCGGCTTCCGATTTGAATCTTGTCCATAATAAGGATAATATTTTTATGACCTTCCGTGCTAGTTCTCAGGATAAAATGTATTTTTACAATCGACAGATGTTGTCTTTTGTTTATGAGACAGATGGAGGCTTTCGATTTAATGCAAATATGTTTACCCAGCTAAATGAAACAGCTGGAGAGTTACATTATTATATTAATAATAAGGCTGCTTATGGATTGAATGAATTCCCTGGAGGTATAGAGGAGGCCAGACAACTTCGTATGTCCGCGGCAAGTATAACTCTTGGATGGAATCCTGGGGTTACCTATATCAACACTAAGCAGCAGAGAAAGCCAATAAATCTGGATTCACCTGAAGTCTATCTGAAGCATACTATGGGCTTTAAGGGAGTCTTTGGGAGTCATTATAAGAGTAATCTCACGGAAGTGGGCTTCTATAAGCGTCAGTGGTTGGGCAGTTGGGGATGTATAGATATCCATGCTCATGCCAAGGCGCAGTGGGAACAAGTTCCTTTCCCGATGTTGATTCTTGCGCCAATCAATTTGAGCTATTTCGAGCACGAAGGTAATTTTAACTTGATGAAAGATTGGGAGTTCCTAAACGACCGAGAGGTGTTCTGGAGTCTTAACTGGGATATGAATGGTAAGATCTTCAATCGTTTGCCTTTAATTCGCAAATTGAAGTGGCGTGAGCATTTCGCCCTTAAAGGTATGATTGGTGAACTCACTGATAAGAACAATCCATTGAAGAATATCGGTAATGAAAATCTTTTTATGTTCCCTAATAACACTCATATAATGAACAAGCAACCTTATTGGGAGGCTGTTGCTGGAGTTACAAATATATTCAAGCTCTTTACGGTAGAATACGTTCGTCGACTTACCTATAATTATAGTCCTGCAATTAGCAAATGGGGTGTTAGATTTGGATTTGATGTTTCATTTTAGAGAAAAATATTTGGTTTTTCTTTCGTTTTCTTGCAAAAAGTATTATTTTTGCAGAAAAATGTAAATAGAGGGATGAAAATTTATTTAGCTGACAAACAGGATATCACTCGCGCTGGACTTATCTATATCATTGATGGTATTAATAATGTAGATTATAAGTACACAGAAGATAAGACAGAACTGCTTGAAGCATTGAAGAAAGATGCCGATGCAGTAGTTATCCTCGACTATACGCTTTTTGATATTAATGATGCGGATGAGTTGCTTATTTTGAATGAGCGATTCCCACAAGCTCGTTGGATGTTGTTCAGCGAAGATTTGAGTTTGGACTTTGTCAGACGTCTTGTTGTGAGCAGTCAAAATTTCTCTTTCTTGATGAAAGAGTGCTCTTTGCAGGAAATTCGAGAATGTATCAACTTTGATTTGAAGGGCACCCGCTATATTTGTCAGCGAATGACCGAGATGCTGCTTACTCCAGAACAAAAAACTGAAGAGCAAATCAATCTTACAAAAACAGAACTTGAGATTCTGAAAGAAATTGCTTTAGGTCTAACAACGAAGGAAATAGCAGAAAAGCGTTTCTCTAGTTTCCATACTGTGAATACTCACCGCAAGAATATCTTCCGAAAGCTTGGAGTGAATAATGTGCATGAGGCAACGAAATATGCCCTTCGCGCCGGTCTTGTAGATGAAGCTGAGTATTATATTTAATTAGGTATTTTCGAATTACAAAAATCAAATAAAAAAGCTTGAATTTGTCTCACGACATATTCAAGCTTTCTGTTTTCTAACTAACTTATTATCAACTATTCATTACTTTCGATTGCAAAAGTAGTGCTTTTTTACACTTATTGTTCAAACTTTGTCGAAAAAATCAACGTAAACGTTTGCGCTTTTCCTTTTTTTTTCTATCTTTGCACCACTATTCATTATGAAACAACGTCGTACATCATTAAAAGATTTGGCTGATCAGCTAGGAGTGAGTATTGCTACTGTTTCCAGAGCATTACGCAACAGTCATGAGGTGGGAGAGGAGATGACGAAAAAAGTTCAGGAATTAGCGAAGAAACTGAACTATCGTCCAAATCCTTTCGCTCAGAGTCTTCGTAAGGAGGCTCCGAGAATCATTGGAGTGATAGTTCCTAACCTAGTTACTCATTATTATGCAGCGGTGCTTGATGGTATTGAAGACTATGCTACACGTAATGGCTATAGTGTGATTAGTGCAAACAGTCATGAGAGTCACGAGCGTGAGGCGAAAGCTGTTGAGAATTTCCTTAATATGCATGTTGAGGGAATTATTGCTTGCCTTGCCCAGGATACTGTGGATTATTCTCATTTTGAACAGCTTTATACCATGGGAGAACCTTTGGTGTTCTTTGCTCGTACTTGTCTTGAGGACAAATTCTCTCAAGTGGTAGGAAATGGCGATGAGGCTGCTCAGGAGGCAACCCAGCATCTTATTGATACTGGAAGTAAACGTATCGCTTTTATTGGCGGCCCAAATCATTTGGATATGGTTCGTCGCCGTAAACATGGATATCTTCAGGCTTTGCGGGAAAATCATATAGCTATCGATCGAGATTTAGTAGTTTGTGATAAAATTGATTTTGAAATTGCTCGATCTGCAACACTTCGATTGTTAGATTCTAAAAATAGACCGGATGCAATTTTGGCATTTAATGATATCGTTACTTATGCGGCTTTTGACGCTATTAAAGCTAAAGGACTGCGTATTCCTCAAGATGTTGCTATTATCGGATTTACAGATGGCGATACCGCAGCTTTTGTCACACCTCGACTAAGTGCCATTATGGACAAGGCTTATGAACAGGGTTTGAAAGCCTGTGAACTTTTGATGAGAAGTATCAATGGCGATTCTAAGATTTATAGAGAAGTTGTGCCAATGATTTTGAAAATCAGAGAGAGTTCAGAAAAAGTATAACCATATTATCCAAAAAGGGGGCTAATGAAACAAAATATACCTATATTGCCTCAAAAATATTAAAATTTCCCCCTTTTTAATTTATTATTCCCCTATACATATTTTTGATAATCGTATCTTTGCATACGATGAATACCAATGCAATTTCTATAGTAGGAAAAGTGGCAGCTTGTTTGTTGTTTATTTCATTACTGACTTCTTGTGGTCGAAAGCGGCCAGGAGAAGGATTGGAATTTATGCAAAAGACTGCTGAAATTGAAGGGAGTATGACAGAAGTTCAAGATGAACGTAGTGTCAAGCCTTTCAAATCGCTATTTGTATATGATGCAGCTTTGGTGAGTATAGAGATAGGACCTATTTGTGGAATACGTGTAGAGGGTCCAGAATGCTATGTTGAAGCTGTGAAGACAGAAATCGATGATGATAATCTAACAGTGAAGTTTGAAAACAAGGATACACAGTATCGACAAACCCGTGTTTGTATTACCGCTCCTTCTCTTGATGATATAGTGATAAATGGTTGTTCCTCGTTACAAATTTTCGGAAAGGCAAATAAGTCAGAGAAAATGTATGTTGAATTAAATAGTGTTGATGCTGCTAACATAAGTTCTGCCTTACGTTCCTCGGAGATAACCATGAAACTCTATGATACAAGGAAAATTAAATGTAATTTTGATTGTAATAGTTTGGATTTTGTATCCTCGGGGTGCAAGATTGGAACTCTCTCAGGCAGAGCTGATAATATGAATTTCCATTCCGATAATACTAATCAAATCGATAGAAATGGTTTAAAGACAAAAAAAATGATAGAGGTTTAACTTTTATCATTTTTTTTTGTTATTTTTGCAACACAAATTGCTAGATACGTTATTCGCATAAAAATTTGAATCAATGAAGAAAAATCTATTCCTTTTCCTGTGTCTCTTGGTGGCATTGACAGCAAGAGGTAAAGACTATCTGGAAAATCTTGAATTCAGATATTTACAGTCTCGTGATGGCTTGAGTAACAGTGAAATCAATTCTGTCTTTAAAGACAATAATGGTTTCTTGTGGTTTGGTACTCAGGCTGGTCTTGATAGATTTGATGGATTCCGTTTTAAAAATTTCTTCTACGATGAACAGAATACCACCACTTTGATGAATAATTCTGTGAATGAAATTCAACAAGACATTACTGGTGATATCTGGTTGCATACCCCAATGGGCTATTGTATTTATAATTATCAAATGGAGCGCTTCGACCGCGAGCCTGTGAACTGGATGCAGACGGTGGGAATGCGTGGCACTCCAGAAAGGGTTTTCATTGATTCCAAGAAAAATATGTGGTTTGCGATTTATGGCAAAGGCATATATTATCTGGATATGAAAACCATGAAACCTTATTTCTTCCAGGCTAGTGACCGCCAGAAAAACTGTATACCTTCAGGACATATCAATCGTATCTCAGAATCGAATGGCACAGTGCTGCTTAGCTACAATAATGGTACCCTTTGCCGTTTGGATGGAAAGAGACGAAAGATAGTATGGGTAAACAACTACCTATCGCAGTATAATAATAATAGTTATGAGGGTTATCTCACCTATACAGATAGTGAGAGCAATATCTGGGTAGTGTCGGATACAAGAAGTTTTGTCTATTCGCCAACCCGAAATAAGTGGTATGAGGATGCTTCTTATTTTCTTCGTGAACATGGTATTGATATTAGTTCAAATCGAATTCTAATCCATGATATTAAGAGCGACAGAGCTGGTAATATGTGGATTGCCACCGACCATGATGGCCTTTATATTGTGAATCTGAAAACCAATAAGCTTTATCACTATCTCTATGATCCTGTTAAGAAGTATGGACTTTCCGATAATACCGTCCTAAGTATTTATATTGATGATGATCAGAGTGTTTGGCTAGGAACCCTGAAGAATGGTATAGCTTATTATTCTCCATCGACTTCAAAGTTCCAGACTATTGACGTGGGAGATATCTGTACAATTACTGAGGATGCGAATGGAATTCTATGGATGGGAAGCAATGATGAGGGAATTGTTGCCTACAATCCAGTTACTGGAGAGCGAAAGGTTTATGATATGAAACAAACCGGTCTAGGCTCGAATGTTGTGGTGAGTTCGTGTGTAGCTCGTGATGGTTCCTTGTATTTTGGTACCTATAATGGAGGTATGGTGAGATACAAGAATGGGCAGTGGAAAGTATTCCGTGCCGAAAACAAACCAGGTGGACTAGCTAATGACAATGTTTGGTCTTTGAAAGAGAACCGCTTGGGCGAGATAGTTATCGCAACTTTGGGTAGTGGAGTGCAAGTGCTCGATCCAAAGACAGATTTGTTTGTAACCTACAACATTCAGAATTCAGCGCTTGCCAATAACTATACAGCATCCTTGGAACTTACCCCAGATGGAGATGTACTTGTTGGAACTTCGGTTTATTATTCCATTATGGAGATTGCCACAAGAAAATTCACAACCTATAAGACAACCAAGGATAATCGACCATTCTATAGTCCATCTGTCAACCATGCTTTTATGGATAGTCGTGGTATTGTGTGGTGTGCTACAGCCTCAGGAATATCCATGTATGATCCTGTTAGTGACCAGATGGAACTCGTCAACGAACTTAATGGAACCCGTGGCGCAGTTGGCTGTGCTCTTATGGAAGATAATAATCACGAGATATGGGCTGTGTCCGATCACTTTATTTCCCATATTCGTGTAAACAAGGATAGCGAAGGCAAATGGCAACTTACTATAATGAACTTCAATGCACTGGATGGTTTACAAGACCGTCAGTTCAACTATCGTGCCATTTGTCTTACCCACAAAGGCGACATCGTGGTAGGCGGTCAGGATGGAATCAATATTATCCATCCACAGCAGTTGCGATCACAGCGTCGAAATGTGAGGGCTCTCTTTAGTGGTTTGATACTCTTCGACCATCCAATCAGTGCCAATGAGGAATATAATGGAAGAGTTGTCTTGGAGGAATCACTCGAGCATAGCCGTCGACTGGTGCTTGAACACAATGAGAATAGCTTTACCATTCAGTTGGCTTCCAGCAAGGTAGAGATTCCTGCCCGCAGTAGATTCCTCTATCGTATGGATGGTGTATCCGAGAAGTGGATGATGACTGCCGAAGGACAGCCAAGTGTCAGCTTCAATAATCTTTCATCAGGTACTTATAAACTTCAAGTGAAGGTTGTGGACGGTGACGGAACCGTCAATGACGAAGTGAGTGAGATGGAAATCGTTATTCGTCCTCCTTTCTATCTTAGTATCTGGGCTATTATTATCTATTTTATTCTCATAGGTGCAGGTATCTACTATTACCGTGAGAGAATGAAGAAGATGCAGAAAATGCAGATGGAAAAGGAGCAGGCTACAGCTGATGCCAAAAGAATTCGTGAATTGAACGAGTTGAAGCTTAACTTCTTTACCAATATCAGTCATGAACTTCGTACTCCACTTACGCTAATACTTTCACCAATTCGTGAGATGCTGAAGAAGGAGGATGATAATGTTAAACGCCAGAAACTGAGTTTAATTCAGCGTAATGCCGAACGCTTGTTGACATTGGTAAACCAAATACTTGATTTCAGAAAGATAGAATCCAAGGAAGAAGAACTGAATGTTGTGGAGGGTGATATCGTTGGCTTCATAAAGAATGTATGTACCAGCTTCAAGCAACTTGCCAATCAGAAAATTACCTTAAGTTTCTTCTCGGCTGAAAGTTCTACAATCATGCTTTTTGATGCCGACAAGATAAGTAAAGTATTTGGCAATCTGTTGAGTAATGCCTATAAGTTTACTCCAGATGGTGGAAAGATTGATGTTGAGATGCATATTCTGAAGAAAGACCAAAGTGGCTATCCTGAGGATATGATGGAAATATCGGTAGCAGATACAGGTAAGGGTATCAGTGATGAAGATAAACAGCGTATCTTCGACCGTTTCTATCAAGTGGATGCTACCAAGATGCAGCCTTTTGGTGGCAGTGGCATTGGACTTAGTTTGGTAAAGAAGTATGTAGAAATGCATAATGGTGCCATTGTTGTAAAAGATCGTGAGATTGGTGGAACCAATTTTGTAATCGATTTACCTATCCGCAGAAAACCTGTTGCTGTAGAAGAAGAGAAACCGATGGAGCAGACTTCAATGCTGAAGGAGGCAAAAGAAGATAAGGAGGATGAAAATATAGTTTTGGATAAGAGTCGTCACACCTTACTCCTTGTGGATGATAGTGAGGATTTCCGTGAGTTTATGGTGAGCATTCTAGCCGAACATTATAATGTAATTGAGGCTGATAATGGTAAGTCAGCACTTGAAAAGATTAAGCGCCAAAAGCCAGATGTAATCCTTAGTGATGTGATGATGCCTATTATGGATGGTAACGAATTCTGTCGTGCTGTTAAGGAAAATCCATCTACAGCATCCATTCCGTTTATCATGCTTACAGCTCGTCTCACTCAAGAGCAGAAGATAGAGGGTTTTGAAAGTGGCGCTGATGAATATATCACTAAGCCATTCAGTCTCGATTTGCTGAATCTTCGAATTGCCAACCTCATAAAATGGGCTTCAGGAAGCAAGGGTGGCAATGAAGTTGCTGCAGATAAGAATGTCATTTCCGTTCAGAAAGGTTCTTCTAATGACAACGAAGATGCAAGAGAGGGCTTAAGTTCTGAAGAGAAAGATGAACTTCAAATGCAGGATCAACGTGCTGAGGTGCAATTGACAGAGGGAGACAAACGACTATTATTGAAGATTGATCGTATCATCGAGGACAACATGAGCGACCCTGACTTGAATGTAGAGAAGATGAGTCGTGAAATTGGAATGTCTCGTGTGCAACTTTACAAACGTATGGTGCCTATTACAGGTAATACTCCATCCGAGTATATCCGTGCGAAGCGTATAGAGAGAGCCGAGCAATATTTGCGCCAAGGTGATAGAAACGTAAGTGAGATTGCTTTCTTGGTAGGATTTAATAATCCTAGGTATTTCTCGAAATACTTCTCGGATGTTTATGGCATGACACCTTCACAGTACAAGAAAACACATATGATGTAACAGATATAACATATAATACTAATTTTTGATAGCGGAAATCTTTGCATGAGCAAAAATTTTCGCTATCTTTGCATTGATTTTATCCTAATATTATATGAGAACCTTTAAATTCATTATTTCAACTGTTCTACTCTTTGGTTCTTCAGTAGCTGCTTTAGCTGCTGGATATACACGAGATGGAAGTAATGCCATCATAGTGAAAGTGCAGAACCATCAAGATTTTGGTGCAAGTTATGTTCGGTTGCAGGTTATCAATGATCGCATTATCCGTGTGGAATCTACTGCAGAACAGACTTTCCCTAAGAAAAAAAGTTTAATTATTGTTCCTCAGAATGCTTTCTCTGCTTTCAAGGTAAGCGAGCAGGGGGAAAATGTGGCTATAAGTACCTCTCAGGTAAAGGCCATTGTGAATACCACCAGTGGACAAGTTTGTTTCCAGACCGCAGATGGAAAGACTACCTATTTGAAGGAGTCTGCCAGCAATGGAAAGATTTTCAAGGCTTATACTGTGCCTGAACGTGAGATTGGTGCCGACAGTCGTCTTACCGATGATCAGAAGCATGGATGGACTTGGAATGCTACCTTTGACAGTCCTGATGATGAAGCCTTCTATGGCTTGGGTCAGCATCAGAGTGAGGAACTCAATATGAAAGGCAAGAACGAAGACCTCTTCCAGTACAACACCAAAGTAAGTGTTCCTTTTGTTGTCAGCAATAAAAACTATGGTATTCTTTGGGACAGCTATAGCTATTGCCGTTGGGGTAATCCTAACGACTATCTGCAGTTGAACCGTGCCTTTACCCTTTATGATAAGAATGGTAAGGAGGGTAGTCTTACGGGTACATATACACAGAAGGACGGTAAACAGGTAGTTCGTCAGGAAGATAGCATCTACTATGAGTTTGCACTCCCTGATATTGCGTCTCGAGGAATGAGTGATATTGGTGTGGGTAATCTTCCTAAGGGTTTCCAACTCAATGGCTCTCATGTTACCTATGAGGGCTATATTCAGGCACCTGTTGATAATCTCTATCGCTTCATTCTCTACTATGCTGGATATATGAAGATCTATATCGATGGTCAGTTGGTTGTTCCAGAACGTTGGCGTACAGCTTGGAATCCAAATACCTTTAAGTTCACAGCTCCTTTGAAGCAAGGAAAGAAGTCGAAGATTCTTATCGACTGGTATCCTGACGGAGATGTGAGCTATTGTGGACTCCGTGCTGCAGCTCCTCGCAGTGAAGAGGAGCAGGGAAAACTGAGCATTTGGAGTGAGATGAGTCCGGATATGGATTATTATTTCATTGCAGGTAATACAATGGATGATGTTATCTCTGGTTACCGCACTCTTACGGGTAAGGCAAGTGTATATCCTAAGTGGAGTCTCGGTTTTTGGCAGAGTCGTGAGCGCTATCAGAGTTCTGCTGATATCGAAAACATCTTGAAGACTTTCCGCGACAAGCATATTCCTGTTGATAACATAGTGCAGGACTGGAATTATTGGAAACTTGACAGTTGGGGTGACCACACTTTCGAGGCTTCACGCTATCCAAATCCTCAGGCAATGCTCGATAGTGTTCATGCTATGAATGGCCGTTTCATGATTTCTGTTTGGCCTAAGTTCTATTGCACTGTAAAGAACTACAAGGAAATCGACAGTAAGGGATGGATGTATCATCAGGCTGTAAAAGATAGCATCTATGACTGGCTTGGTTACATGGGTTCTTTCTATGATGCCTACGATGCTGGTGCCCGCAAGATGTTCTGGCGACAGATGGATGAGAATCTTTATAGCAAGTATAAGTTTGGAATTGACGCCTGGTGGATGGATGCTTCCGAGCCAAATGTACGCGATTGTACTCCAATGTGGTATCGTAAGGCTCTCTGTGGTCCTACAGCCCTTGGCTCATCAACTGAATACTTTAATGCTTACTCCATCGTGAATGCCGATGCTATCTATAATGGTCAGCGTAGTGTAAATCCTAATCAGCGTGTATTCCTACTTACCCGTAGTGGATTTGCTGGTGAGCAGAAGTTCAGTACAGCTACTTGGAGTGGTGATATCGGTACTCGTTGGGAGGATATGCGTGCCCAGATGACTGCAGGTTTGAACTATAACCTAGCTGGACTTCCTATGTGGGGTATGGATCAGGGTGGCTTCTGTGTAGAGAACCGCTATGCAGCAGCTCAGCAGGAATTTGACCAAAAGGGTGTGGAAAATGAAGATCTGAAAGAATGGCGTGAACTGCAGACCCGCTGGAATCAGTTTGGTTGCTTTATCCCTCTCTATCGTGCTCATGGTCAGTGGCCATTGCGTGAGGTTTGGAACATTGCTCCTGCTAATCATCCTGCTTACAAGACCATTGTTGCTTACGATAAGTTCCGTTATCGCATGATGCCTTATCTCTATAGTATGGCAGGTGCAGTTCATTTCAAGGACTATACCATGATGCGTGCTTTAGTAATGGATTTCAATGGTGACAACAAGGTATACGATATCAAGGATCAGTGGATGTTCGGTCCTGCTTTTATGGCTTGTCCTGTTGGTAAATATCAGGCTCGTTCCCGCGAGGTTTATTTGCCTAAGCAGAGTGGCTGGTACGATCTCTATACAAATAAATACTATAAGGGTGGTCAGACTATTACAGCCGATGCACCATACGAGAAGATCCCTGTATTTGTTCGTGAGGGAGCCATCATTCCTTATGGTCCTGCAATTGAGTGGACCGACCAGAAACCTGCCGACTTTATTACCTTATATATATATGCAGGTAAGGATGGTAACTTCACACTTTATGAGGATGAGGGAACTAATTATAATTACGAGAAAGGCAAGTATGCTACCATCGATTTCGTTTATGACGATGCTAACAAGCAGTTGACAATCTGTGGAGTAAACGGAGAGTTCGATGGTATGCTGAAGAAGAGAACTTTCAAAGTAGTTTACTGCACTCCAGGCAAGACCGTTAAGGATTTGGATATAGACAAAGTTAAGGGTCAGATTGTGAAATATACAGGTAAGGAAGTTACCCTCAAATTGAAATAAATGAGAAAATACATATTGACAGCACTCGCCTTTCTGAGTGCTGTCACAACTTCTGCAAGAGAGCGCCAGTTGTTTGATGACAGCTGGCTCTTTGTTTTATCGGATAGTGCCCAAATGGCGCAAGTGGAGTACAACGATCAGCATTGGCGCCCTTTACGTCTCCCTCATGATTGGGCGATTGAAGGTGATTTCCGTGCCGACAATCCTAGTGGAAATACTGGTGGCGCCCTTCCTGGTGGAGTGGGCTGGTATCGCAAGCATTTCACTTGCAATCCTCAACCTGGTTCCAAAGTATTTATTGGTTTTGATGGTGTCTATATGAATTCCACCGTTTATGTGAATGGACATAAACTGGGCACCCGTCCTTACGGCTATATTTCCTTTGAATACGAAATTTCCCAATATCTAAAGCAGGGTGACAATGTGATAGCAGTAAGAGTGGATAATAGTGATCAGCCGAATAGTCGCTGGTATTCAGGATGTGGTATCTATCGTCATACTTGGCTTACCACAACGGATGCCCTTCACATTGCACATTGGGGCAACTATGTAGCTGGTGACGCTAAAGGTAATGTGAACATCCGTGTGGACTATGTGGATGAGGCGCAGCAAGGAGTTAAACCGATGGTTCGCAATATCATCCTTGATGCAAAGGGCAAGGAAGTAGCCCGAAAGTCATCTGGCTCCATTCTTCAACAACTCAAGGTGCGTCATCCTCATCTATGGTCGATGAGTGATCCCTATCTCTATACAGTAAAGTCGCAGCTCCTTATTAATAATAAAGTAGTAGATGAGACTGAAACTAAGATGGGTTTTCGTACAGTACGTTTTGATACAAAGACAGGATTTTGGCTGAATGATAAGAATATCAAACTCAATGGTGTCTGTCTGCATCATGACCTCGGTTGCTTGGGAGCCGCCTTCAACGAAGATGTCATGCATCGTGAGTTGAAAATCATGAAAGAGATGGGCGTCAATGCCATACGGTGCAGCCACAATCCACCAGCACCAGAACTGTTGAATATGTGCGATACCATGGGGATGGTGGTAATGGATGAGTCGTTTGATATGTGGCGTCGCCGCAAGACCAAGAACGATTATGCCCGTTTCTTTGATGAATGGCACAAACGTGATCTCACAGATATGGTGAAGCGCGACCGTAATCATCCGTCCATTGTTATGTGGAGCATCGGTAATGAAGTGCTTGAACAGTGGAGTAGCGCTGAGGCTGATACGTTGACTGCTGAACAGGCTAACTTGATATTGAATGCTGGTCATGCCACTACATCTGTAGATGACAAGGAAGAACATCCAAACCAATTAATGGCCCGTCATTTGGCCGATATAGTAAGAGAGAATCTTTCTTTCGACAAGCTAAATACGTTTTCCCCTTCAGGAAGGATTGGTGGGGCATACGTCACTGCCGGTTGCAACGAAACTTCTCCCTCTAATCACCTCTTCAAATCGGGTGCCTTGGATATCATCGGCTTTAACTATCATCAGCAGAATGTGAAGGATGTACCGAAAAACTTTCCCGGTAAACCCTTTATGTTGAGTGAGAGTGTAAGTGCCCTACAGTCGCGAGGCTTTTATCAGATGCCATCCGACAGCATACGAAAAGCCCCAGTAGAGTGGTGGCTGCCATACACCGACCCATCTTTTAACTGTTCTGCCTATGATAATATGCATGCGTCTTGGAGCAGTACCCACGAGGAAACTTGGGATGTTGTGAAGAATACTCCTTATTGTGCAGGACAGTTCATCTGGACTGGCTTCGATTATATTGGCGAGCCAACACCTTATGGTTTCCCTGCCCGTAGCAGCTATTTCGGTATTGTTGATTTAGCTGGTTTTCCAAAGGATGTCTATTATATGTATCAGAGTGAATGGACTGCTAAGCCGGTGCTTCACCTATATCCTCATTGGAATTGGATGGAAGGTGAGGAGGTTGATCTCTGGTGTTATTACAATTTGGCCGATGAGGTTGAGCTTTTCGTCAATGGTGAGTCGGCTGGAAAAAAGCAGAAAGCAGTTGCGATGCCTGTTGAGGGAAAAGGAGCACTTTGTACTCCATATCATGCCGGATGGCGTGTGAAGTATGTTCCTGGTGAGGTTAAGGTTATAGCACGGAAGAATGGAAAGGAAATAGGTTCTCAGCTGTTGAAAACTGCGGGAGCTCCCGACCATCTCCGACTTGAGGTTAATTATGATGGCCGTAAGAATGTGCATACCTCACAGGATGGTTCTCTTGTTTACATTGAGGTTCAGGTTGTCGATAAGAACGGCATCCTCTGTCCGAGAGCCGACAATCAAATCTTCTTCGAAGTAGAAGGAGGAACGATTGCAGGTGTCGACAATGGCTGTCCTTATTCGATGGAACGTTTTCTGGACAATCACCGAAAAGCATTCAATGGTAAGTGTCTTCTTGTTGTCCGAACAAAAAAGAACCAGCCTTTGTCTATCAAGGCTAAAACCTATGATCTGAAAAACGCTAATATAAACTTATAGTATGAAAACAAAAACCTTATTAATCTATGTATTCTGTGCTTGCTGTTCATCGGCAGCGGCACAGATTCAAACCAATGCTGGAGTTGAGTATCTCCAGAATTTGTCGAAGGATATGTCGACAGATTTCAGCGATCTTGCTAATACCTATTTTCTTGCCGACAGTCTTTCTGACTTCAATGTAAAGACTGGCGAGGGAAAAGTAAACTGGAAACGTTATCGATTGTCGCCTCGTCAGGCGTTCAATCTCAATGGCTATTGGCCAGTGCGTATGCAGACTCTTGATTTCCCTGATACCGAATACGACAACGATCCGAATCTCGGAATTCGTGTGCAAGTAGTAGATGACCGAACCCTTCGCCTTACCATGTACACCAGTCCGATAAAGCCAAAGACCAAGGATGCCGACAATCCTATGTTCTCGCCTGAGTTCTTGAAGAAAGTCCTGTCGGCATCAGGTAATGGTTGGAGTAGCAGTGCCTCACAAGGCAGAGTTGTTTATAAGAATGCTCACGGCATCCTCGAAATTGATCAGGCTCCTTTCCGTATTGTCCTTCGCGACAGCAATGGCCGAATTCTTACTCAAAGCCGTCATATTAAGGATAACGACAGTACCCAGGTGAAACTCCTTCCTTTTAGTTTTATCAAGCGAGGCAGCGACAATAGCCGCAGTATTAATCCGGTATTTCTCCTTAATCCTGGCGAGCGTATCTTTGGTTGTGGCGAAAGCTTCACTTCTCTAAATAAGGTGGGACAGAAGGTGAATCTCTATGTCACCGACCCTCAAGGTCCTGAAACGGATGGTATGTACAAACCAGTTCCTTTCTATTTCAGTAATCGAGGCTATGGCATCTTTATGAACACTTCGGCACCAGCTACCTGCGATTTTGGACAGAGCTACATTGGTGCTCAGCGCCTCTTTATGGGGGATGAAACGATGGACCTTTTCATCTTCTTTGGTGAACCAAAAGAGATACTCAATGCTTATACCGATGTCACGGGCAAGAGTCCGATGCTTCCGTTGTGGACTTTTGGAACATGGATGAGCCGTATTTCCTATTTCTCTCAGAAAGAAGGATTGGAAATTGCCCATCAGCTGCGTGCTAACAAGATACCTTCCGATGTTATCCATTTCGATACCGGTTGGTTTGGGGTGGATTGGCAGTGTGACTATGAATTCTCGAAGGAGCGTTTCCCGAATCCTGACAAAATGCTGAAGAGCCTAGCTAAGGACAACTTCCATACTTGTTTATGGCAGTTACCTTATTTTACTCCCAAGAATCGCTATTTCCAAGAATTGGTAGATAACAACTTGGCTGTTACCAATGCAAATGGAACCCTTCCATACGAGGATGCCGTACTCGATTTCTCTAATCAAAAGACAGTTGACTGGTATCAGTCAAAGATCGGCAATCTAATTAAAAGAGGTGTGAGTGTCATCAAGGGCGACTTTGGTGAGGCTGCTCCATTCAATGGACTTTATGCCAGTGGAAAAACTGGCTTCTATGAGCATAATCTCTACCCATTACGTTATAATAAAGCTCTCTTCGAGGCAATTACAAGTGCTTCACCTTCGGGTAAATCCGATGGCGTAATTTGGGCTCGTAGTGCGTGGGCAGGAAGTCAGCGCTATCCATTGCATTGGGGCGGTGATGCTGCTACCAATAACATTGGCAATACTGGTATGCTGGGTGATATTCGAGGTGGTATCAGCTTTGGCCTAAGCGGCTTCAGCTTCTGGAGCCACGATATCGGAGGATTTGTCACAGCTTCGCCAGAAGACCTCTATCGTCGTTGGCTGCCATTTGGTTTCCTAAGCAGTCATACTCGTGCGCATGGAGCACCTCCAACTGAGCCTTGGCTTATCAGTGAGAGTTTCACCCATGCCTTCCGTGCTAGTGCTGAAATGAAATATAAGCTGATGCCTTATGTATATGCACAGGCAAAAGATTGCACAGAGAAAGGATTACCGATGGTGCGTGCCCTCTTTGTGGAGTTCCCAGAGGATGCTGGCGCATGGCAGGTGGAAGATGAATATATGTATGGTAGTCAACTGCTAGTGGCTCCATTGCTTGAGAGTGGCAATAGTCGTATCTGCTATCTGCCTAAGGGAAAATGGATCGACTATCAGACTAAAAAGGTATATGAGGGAGGTTATCAAACTATTTCTATTCCTGCTAAGGAGCAGGTTACTGATGGAGGAGAGGTAATTCCTTGTATTATCCTTGTGCGAGATGGAAGTTTGATACCAACTGTACCTGTTGCACAAAGCACAGCCGAAATTGATTGGAGTAAGCTCACCTGGAATCCATTCAAAGTAGATGCCCAACAGTGTATCGGCCTGGAATTCAAGCCAGGAGACACCTCGGTGAAGATAGTTAAGCAATAGGAAAAGAACTATGCAATGCACTGCAAACGTTTGCACACGACAATCTTAGAATTTTCGTATATTTAGTTGGTACTCAATCACTTTTTGCATTATCTTTGCATCAGAAAAAACAAGTGATACTTGAATTATTAACTATATACGTTACAGAGTTTTCTCGATAGGTGTTAGTTAAGGTAAAAAAGATATATCAGGGTGATAATAAGCAATGTTAAAGCAATTTAGGTTTATAAGAGTTTTGTGAGTTTGTAGTTTGTTTTTGTGTAGATTATTGGATATAACATTTCAAAAGCGTAGAAAAAAGATATAAAATAGTTTTTGTTGATTTAGTGAGTTTAGAAAATCCCTTCTGCTGTGAAGCAATGGGGATTTTTCTCGTTTATACACCCAGTATGCAATTTTGCATTGTCTGCGTAATTTATTTGCATTATGCAAATGTAAAATAATACTAAAAACCTTGATTTGTTATAAATTATTTTTATCTTTGCATTGATTATCTGTCACTTAAGTATAAGCGATTCAGATTAACTTTTAACAAAAAGTGGTTGCACTAAGCCACATATACGGTGTAATAACTTAAATCTAGGTGTATGAACGAATTAAAAAACTAAAGTTTCCCACTTGCAAATAGCTTGCCCTTAAAGTCTTAAAAATCAAGAGGAAAGAGAAGGAATGTCCAAAAGTTTTTGT
>CAJOPE010000120.1 GCA_905236815.1 uncultured Prevotella sp.
ATGATAATCCAAAGTTCCGGAAATTGTATAAAATGAATAATCTAAACGTCGCTTGATGAATCGTTATTCACTTGCGAAACTTCAGTTACTAATAAAATTATTTAATGCAAATTTTAATGCGAAATATAAAATATATTAACCTTTTTACCAAATGGACCGCAAAATTAGTTAAATAGTATGTATGCTCCAAATATTTTCTTAATAAATTTTGTTATTAGTGCTAATTCACCTCATTATCCGTGTTATCTGTTCTGACTTTCTTTCAATCTTAAACATAAATTGGAAGAATAGTAGTAAATTGAAAGGACAATCTTTGTGGGGGTATGTTATTAATTTTCGACTCTTGCCACAATTTTTCTTAAAATTATACACCACTTATCAATAAATATCGTATCTTTGAGGAAAATAACGCATTATACATTTATTACAATAAGTTAGTCATTATGATATCTCCTATCATCTTATATTCTGATGATATTGTAGTTAGAAATTTTTCTTCTCTACAAATAGTAGTTACCTATTTAATTAGGTGACAGATCATTTGTACCATAATATTTACCGTGAGGTAAGCTGTGATTTTGTTTTTAATTTATAGTTAGAGTTTTTCAAGTTTTTCCCACAAGAAATTTTTCTTGTGGGATTTTTATATTCCTTTTAAGTTCTAATTGTAAGTATTTGAAGTGAAATCATTAAAAAATGAGGAAAAATATTGTGAAGTTCGAAGAAAATACTTAATTTTGCAGAATAAGTTGACATACATACTTTACAACAGGTTATATTTGTATTAATAGCATTAAATATTAGATTACTTAATCATTTTACACATTATTGATGAACTAAAGATGCTTGCGTTCCTAATGGAGTGCAGGATGTATAATCTTTGATAGTGACAAGATGTCATTGTTGGAGATATAGTAGGGATTATATAATAACTCAAGCGACTAGATAAGAAGGCCCGGTCAGGTTTGTGAAAACTTGGTCGGGTCAATTTTTAGCTCAATAAATACGTAAATCCGGAAGATGAATCACTTCAGCTTCCGGCTTAACGAAACATGAAAAAGGGAAATGCCCGTTTTTCAATTACAACTTATAACTTATAATAACTCTATATAATATATGTATCTTATCTTGATTATATTTACCAGTCATTTTGCGAAGCATAGAGTTTAGCTACGTTAATTCATGGTTGGTACATAACTTGTAATTTCGCCGATTTTTGAAATGGTGTTTACTTCGTTATGTGCGAATAGGGGTTATTTAGTCCAAATAAAAAATTGGATTGCGCATTTCATATAGTTCTTATTGTTTATAAAAAAATGCTGATTAATCGAGAAAAGTTACTTTATGCTTTTTAAAGGGGTGTGCTCGGAATACACTAGTGATTGCTAGCGTATTCTAAGCGATATTGACTTGGAGTTAAATTATATATTCGTTTGAATAGTCGAACGAAATATGACATATTCTCAAAACCACAATCAACTGCTATCTCATTGATCTGGCGCTCTGGCTGTTCAATAAGAAGTTGACTTGCTTTTTTCATTCTCACATGTTGTACATATCCACCAGTGGTGAATCCTGTAATTGCTTTAACTTTTCTGTTAAGCTGACCGCGGGTCAGACAAAGACGTTGCGCAACACCCTCAAGACTAATGTTTGAGTTTGTGAAAATCTCACCACTCAACTGAGCGTTCAATTGCATAATGAAATGTTTACTCTTATCCGAATTCATGGTTCTTTAAATTAATACTACATTAGAATAAATTAGAAAGTTAAATCACTTCTCGTCATACCATGTTCACAGTTCTCAGATTGCTTAATGGCTGATGTTTATGTTATAAAGTGACAGTCAATTACTAATTATATTGTTTATATCGTTGGCAAAGGTAATAATATTTTTGATACTAGCCTAACATAAATAAGGCTAATATTAGCACAAAACGTGTTTTTTAAACAAAATAACACTCTGTAAGCATAAATTTGCAATTTTAAAATTCATTAATTTTCTTGTATTATTGATATATTATATGTAAATTTGAATGGGTGAAGGTGATTTAGCGCACCAGTGCTATGGTTAGCCATCGTTTACGCACTGAAATTATAATCAGAAAACTAGCCACATTAATGAGAGATTGCGTGCCTCTCTGCCTTCACCTTAATTAGAGTTATAGCGATATAATGAAATAAAAACAGGTGTGTCCATTTCGGATACACCTGTTCATTTTTCTCTCTCTCAGCTTCACAGCCAGTTAGAGCATTGTATTTAGAATGGATGTAATCACATCCTTCATTTTTATTACTTATTCACTCTTGCCAGAATCTCTGGCATCATTCGCATTAATTTATTTGTCTAATATCTTATCTTAAACAATAGGAATTCCTAGTTGTTCGACTGCAAATGTATGGCAAAAAAATCAAAGTCGCAAACATTTGAATAAGGAAAATTTTGACAAATTGATGTCAAATTCTAATTCTACTAACATTTTGAAGGTAAATTTTCTCATAGTGCTTTATTAATTAATTGGTAAGCAAAGACTTGTGATATTTTTACAGATAGAAAACTATGTACAAAAAAAATAATAGTGTCAAATTCAAAATTTTAATTTTGAATATCAAATTCTCTTTGACTTTGCATTATCGGACATTTGATTTATAGTTATACAGCCTTTATTTATTGACTAATTTTTCATTTTATCTTATTGATTTGATAGAATCGGCAATTTTTTATGTCAAATTCAGAAAATATCCTGCAAAATTGTGGCAAATGTGATTTTTATATTTTATATTTGCATCAAAATCTATACGTCTATGATGTTCACACACTTATTGCATTATCTTTCGTTATTAGCTATTTTACTCGAAGTTGTGCTTTCTGCAACCGTCTATTTCAAACATCGTAAGGAGCAGGGCAAGTCAATGTCTGAACATAGTAAATGCCTGTTGTTCTTTATGGGTATTTCTACACTTTTGATGGCTTATTCCACCATTTATTATTGGAGCGGTAAAGTGGAAGTACTTAATGAATATGCAATGAGTATTGCTTACTTGTATATTCTCGTGTTTTCTATGTTTACAAATGCAGGTTTAGGCTACAAATGGTATAGGGTCGGTTATGTGTGGTTAATTTTTGGTTTACCAGCAGTTATGGCCGTATGTTTCCGTGCATATATGGAAAACTACCAGGATCTTCGTGTTTATTATTATGAGTGGGCTGACTTGATTGACAGTTTCTCGATGAAGAATATCGTTTTGGTTGGACGCTTTTTTATTTTCTTTATTCTTCTAGGCTATCTTATCGTCACCAAGACAGTATATCATAATTATCGTTTGTTCCTTGGCGAACTGGAAAAACAAGGGGTAAACAAACCTATGTGGCTTAGGGATTTCTTCCTGCCTAGTATGGGTATTGGTTTTCTCTTTTTCCTCGATTCGGTCCTTGCTTTGCGAATTTATCATCTCACCTTTATTTTAGTATTGATTGCGGTAAGCTGCTACCATTATTATATGTATTGGAAAGCTAAGATTCAGATGGAATACCAAGAGAAAACCTCATTCACCGATCATAAGGTGAAAGAAGACTTTATTCAGATAAAGCGTATTTCATCGGATATTGAAGAATGGCTAGGACAGCAGCCTTTCCCTTTAGCGAATGATAAACTTACGCTGTTAAAGATGGCGAAGCAGTTGAATATCAAGACATCTAACCTGGAATATTATCTAGAGCACGAGGTTGGATTGCCTTTCACAAACTGGGTAAATCAGCAGAAATTGGAATATTGCTGTAGACTTCTTAAAAGCACACGTTTGCCATTAGGACATATTTCTTCTTTGGCGGGATATCATGATCTCTCGGCCATGAGCAAGGCTTTTAAGCGTCGTTATGGGATCACTCCCTCTGCCTATCGTAGTGAGAATGCTATAAGGGAATAGTTTTTCTGGCACCATCTTGTTTTAACGAATCTACAAATGAATGTAACCAATTTGTAAAGTCAAGAAACAATAATAGTCTATATTTGCACCAAAATTTAATTATGCAATGTTATTAACTGTTTAATCTATGAAAGCAAAAAGACTATTATTGTTTTTATTTGTTGTGTTGACAGCCTTTAGTGTCTTTGCACAACAACGTCGTCCGATTGATTCTCGTCATCCGCTCTGGTTGATACATGTGGATGTTTGGAATCAGGCGGATCCACAAAAAATCATTAATTTAATTCCTGAAGACATTCGGCCTTTCGTATGTATCAATCTTTCTCTTTCTTGTCAGTATGATAAGACAAAGGATGTGTATAAGATGCCTCAGAATGCGGTTGCTACTTTCAAGTCATGGGCAACTGTTTGCCAGCAGAATAAGTGCTGGTTCACTTGCCAGCCTGCTAGTGGTGGCCATACTCACATTCAGGATTCTGATTTAGATACCTTCGAGTATTTCTTCAAAAACTATCCGAACTTCCTGGGATGGAACTATGCTGAACAGTTCTGGGGATTTGATGAAAAGGAGGATAAGAGTTCTAGTACTCAGACTTCACGCATCGCCTTGTTTGCTAAGTTGGTGAAGATGTCACATCAATATGGTGGATTTCTCACGGTGTCTTTCTGCGGAAATATCTGGTCTCATGCCTTGAATCCTGTTGGTATGATGAAGCGCAACAGCGATTTGTATAGTGCTTGTCGTCAATATCCAGAAGCAATTTTGTGGCTTTACAAATATACTACTTCTTCTTGTTGGTATAATAATGAGAGTGTAACTATTTCGCCATTTATATCCGGACTTGCATCTAATTATGGTGTGAGATATGATAACTGTGGCTGGAATGGAACGATGGAGGCTCTATTTGGTAAAGATGATAAGCGCCCTTATCCAAATGCTGCAGGTATCGGTACTGTGATGGAACAGACTGGTGTGAATGGTGGAGCTGTTTGGGATGGTCCGGAGTTGATCTGGACTGAGGATTTTAAAAATCTTGCTAATACAAATGTGGATGGCTATACCCGCAGAAACTGGGGTACTTATCCTGGCTTTAGAAATGTATGGGTCGATCTCTTCCGTAAAGTAATTGATGGTACACTTTATATTCCTACTCGTGAGGAGGTTGTGAAGAAAACCAAAGTGGCGATTGTCAATGATGTGAAGAGTGGAAATGATGAAGATAAGTATGCAAGCTGGGGTGATCTCTACGATGGCCTCTACAAGCAGGATGATCCTTTTAATAAGGAAAATGGACAATGGATGAATAACTTCTGTTATTTCAAGAAGACAGGTAGATATAACGCAATCCCTGTAGCGATTAGTTTGGAGGATGAACTTGCCAAGAATATTCCTTTGCAGGTGAAGAAGTCGGAACATACAAGCAAATGGCCTTCTATTGCAGGAAAGGTGAATGATTTCGATCGTTTATATCCTGAAGTAAGTTCTGGTGATCTCTATGTTAATCGATTCAGAAATCAGTTGGTTACCTATAATCCTTATACCTATTTAAATAAAAAACAGACTGCAACAGCTAATATTCCATTGAAGTATAATACCTGTAATTCGTTAAGTCTAACCTATAGTTGCTTATCTTCTGGTATTGTGCGTGAATATAAGGATCGTATAGATGTTTATCTTAATAACTTCCGTACGGATACAGTTACTGCTAAAGTAGATAGAATCACAATTATGGGCGCAACTGCTCAGCCTACCTATAAATTCACAAAGCGTGAAGAAGCTGTTGCTAGTGTTACAGAAACCTGGCAGGATGGTAAGTACATCCTTGAAGTAACTCATAATGGTCCTGTTGATATTGAGATCTCTTGTGCAGGAGCTGCTAAGGATCGTTCTACCGATTATTTACCTTCTTCTGCTCTAACTACTGATCTTCCAGTTCAACCTTCAGCTTATACTGGTGAGGTATATATTGAAGCTGAGGATATGGATTATAGAAATATCTCGAATTGTACTACTAGTCCATATAATACGCATCCTGATATTCGCGGACATGCTGGAAATGGCTTTATTGTGATGGGTACCAGTAAGATGGGTTCTCTCCGTCATAGTTTTAAGGCTCCTAAGACAGGCAAATATGCTGTCAGTGTGAGATATATGAATACAGCAAAACAGGGCAATCTTAAACTTACGGTTGGTAATTCAAGTAAGAATGTGGGCTGTCCTAAGACAGAAATGAATGAATGGAAGAACGTACAACTTGTTTTCGATTTTGCAGAAGGTGAAAATACACTCAAAATCGAGAATGCAAGTGGCATGAATCTTTTGTTAGATCAAATCTGTTATCGTCCTGCAACCAAGGATGATAAGGATGATTCTACTGTAGAAGAAGAAACTCCTGCAGTTGATCCAGCTGACAAACCTCTTCCATATACTGTATGGAAAGATAACTTTGCCGAAAAGGGTGCTAATTATATTCCTGATGGATGGGTAATCTGCAACGGTGGAAATTATAGTATGTCGGGTGCAGTTTATTCTGGTCCTCGTGTATTCCTTTTTGGCGAAGGTGGTGATATAGATTATGGTTTCTATGCAAGAACTATGGGTGGAAATGATGGTTTCAATGTTTATGGAACTCAGGAAGGCTATCGTTTGAGTCTGAATGAAGGAAGTAAGTACAACCTTAGTTTCAATGCTGCTGCATGGAAGGGTACTCCTTGGATGAAGGTAGAAGTCTTGGATGCTAACAATAATTTAGTTGCTAGTCAGATTAAGGCTTGCGAACCTAATATTGATGGTGCACTTGATGCTATCCATGGTACGACAAAGTTCTCACTTACCTTTACGGTAAATGCCACTGGTAATTACTTGATAAGATTCACGCCAGTAGCCAATGAAAAGGGTGAAACGGGAGCTTGGCTCGAAACAATCTTTGGTAATGTTCTTCTCACAAGTGATACCCCAGTTGCTGATATTGCTGAAATAGAGAGTACAGATGGAAAGGATGCAACAAAGTGTTATAATCTGAATGGTATGCTTGTGAAAGACAGCTATAAGGGCATTGTCATTCAGGGTAACAAAAAGTTGATTAGAAAATAACGGATACAAAAAATGGCTTCTCTGTTTAGGGGAAGCCATTTTAATCATTTGTGCGATGAAATAATGTCTAATGTTAGTTTTAAGCTTTGTAAGTAATAAATGTAATGCGAATGTTTTAACTTTTAACACTGCAAAGATACGGATTATACATATAGACTGGGTAATAAATTCTATTATTTTGGGGTGGAAATATTGATAAATGTCCATTTTGCACATATTCGACGGGGTAGTGGACAAGCTATTTGGCCGTTTTATACTCAATTTGCGCTAATTTGTTTACTCAATGAACTGTTTGCAGAAAGCTTTATTGTCGAAATCTGTCTTTTTCTATCCTATATATCTATCTTTGTTTTTCTCTCTGAGTTAGTATAAAAGGCTGATAATACTATTAAAGTATAAAAATGATAACCTTAAACTATACTACCTAATATGTTAAATCAGTTGCTGTAAATGTTTCTTTTTGGGTGTTTTTAGGATATAATTACCAATGTTTTGTGCCTTTTTGTGGTTGTATAAATTTGGGCTCTATTAATTAATTCGCTATATTTGCATTGTAAAGTTTTGATAAATCTATCAACATCATAATAGCACAGTCATATAGGTGAAAGCGGTAAACTGTCATAACAGTACCGCTAAGCTCTTGACTGGCACATCTATAAGACGAATAATAAGTAATAATTACCTCTAAACAAGGTTTCATAAAGAAAGTTTAAATGTTTGTAACCAATATAGCTTTGATCGCTGATAGCGTTCAGTTGATTTCAAAGTGCTATGATTTTGTTGAAACGCGGGGGCCAGTGATGGTCCCCCGGTTTTTTTATAATACCATCACAAAGCCACCTCTTGGCTGTAATTCTATTGTCTTTGGAAGTTTCTTTAGCGTTTTAATATCCCAAGGATTTGTTTTTGTGGCCTTATCCATAAAGGTTGTTATGCTTTTTGAGGATTTTTTCAATGGACTAAGATCTAGATTAATCGTCAGCTTATCGTTACTTCCATTGATTCCTGCAACATACCATTTATTTCCTTTTCTACGGGCTAGAACTACATTTTCTCCTGGATAACCGCTTATATAGCGTGTTTCATCCCATGTTGTTGGAAGCTCTGAAAGGAAATTCTGTACTTCCTTAGGCTGAGCATAATAACTTTCTGGCTTATCTGCCAAATGCTGCAGTCCACTTTCGAAGAGCACTGTAAGTGCTAGTTCATGAGCATTACTTGTAATGTGCGGATGTTGTGAATCACTGAAGGTACATGGTGTATAGTCCATTGGACCGATTACATTTCGAGTGAAAGGAAGAGTCGTGTTATGACTTGCTGCACGATCTGTAAAGGTTGGCACATTATTATACCATTCAGCTCCATAAACACCTTCTGTCGACATCAGATTTGGATAAGTTCTCTGCCATCCTCTTGGTACTGTCGCACCATGAAAATTCACAAGTAGATGATGTTTTGCCGCTGCTTCCAGTAAGTCGAGGCATAAATCCATATTCTTAAGATTGTCACCTGAGAAGAAGTCAATCTTAATTCCTGCAACTCCTATCTTCTCACACCATTCAAATTCTTTTTCACGATCTTCAGGTGTATTCAATTTAAATTTTGGAGTAGGGGCTCCATCAATCCATCCAATACTAGAATTATACCAGATAATTGGCTTGATACCTTTATCTACAGCATACTTCACAGCATCTTCAATTGTCTTACCATCCTTCATCTGGTCCCATTCTGCATCAATCAGTACATAAGGCAGTTTCATCTTAACGGCCATATCGGTGTATTTCTTGATGATGATATAATCGTTTGAACCATGATTATATGCCCAGTATACCCATGCTACAGTACCCGGCTGAATCCATTTTGTATCTTTCAACTTACAAGGATCAGCTAAATCTGTAATCAATGTAGATTCCACAATGTCTTTTAATCCACCGATAATTGCTACACGCCATGGAGAATGCCAATCACCGCTAATCTTCGCATTGTTTTCATCGGGGATTACCTGAAAACATTCTCCTTGGTTTCTCAAGAACGAGGCACTCTGATTTCTTTCAATATTTGCTTCTGAAATAAGTGCAAAAACATCCTTTTCTGGTTCGATAAGGAAAGGATAGCACCATTTTGTATTATAACCTTCTGGTGATTTCTCGATATTCCATCCTTGATGATCGGGCTTTTGCTTATACGAGGTAGTGAGTGGGAAGAAATTCTCGTAGGAATCCAACCATTGCATCATCCATCTTTTACTTCCTTCTGGAAGTAGATATCCAGTCTGCTCTTTTGGTAGGTTCTCTCCTTGTAGGTTCTTTAGTTCATATCTGAAGGCAATACCATCATTATATAATCTTAGTCTGAGTGCTCCTAACTGATATTCATTGGCTTCGTTGGTGCAGTGGGATTTTTTTCCCTCCAGCATCGTGTAGTCTGCCTTGATTTTTTGCGAGAAGACAAATTCAGACCCAAGCATTGCCTTTTCCATACCGATATTGATGTCGACTACCTTTTTGTTTTGATAGTTTACTTGTAGATGACTGCCATCTGTTGATACAGAAATCTTTCCATTCGGTGATTTCACCTCTGAGGAGGCTGCCCAAGCACCTACTGCTGTAAGAAGAGTTAAAATGAATAGTGAAAATTTCTTCATAGAAATGTGTTTATTTAGATTATTATCTTTTCCTTAGTTTTGTCTCTACTCGCTTGTCACTTTCTATAGCGATTCCTGCTTCATGAGCATCCAACTCTACTTCCTTCGCAGTGAAATCAGGAGTATTATAAGAATAGAGTGAACGGCGATAATATTCCAATGGATTCTTTTGTGGCAAAAGGAATGGTTTTGTAGCTTTGCCATGTTCATCCACGGATGCTAAGTAGATACGGGTATATAGGTTGTCGTCTCTTCTACTTGTAAAGAGGAACCACTTACTATTGCGTGTCCAGTTGTGAAAACTCTCTGAACGTTTGCTGTTAACTTCATTCATAGGTAGTGCCTCACCTTTCTGAAGATCCATCATCCACAGATCACTCTCCTGATGCCATACCGAGAAATAACCATAATTCAGCATTGTGAACATTAGGTATCTACCATCATAGGAAGGACGAGGCCAGGTAACACTCTTTCCCATCTTCGCAGCATTGAAAATTGTGTCAACCTTTGAACCGATAGTTCCTTTTTCGGCATCAAAAGCAATGCGGCAAAGATTGTAGTGCTGCTTTTGATAATCCTTTGGATATTGTTGCTGTAGGGCAGTAATGAAATAAATCCACTTGCCATCAGGAGAGAATACAGGACAATTCTCCGACCATTTGCTGCTTCTCAATAAGGTGTCTGAAAGAATTTCGTGTGTTTCAGGCTTATAGATGATGATATCTGAATGGGTATCGTATACCTCTACACGGTTATTGTTTTTTGCATGAAACATCTGATGGGTATCATTTGTAGAGAATGCGCAATATTTACCAGAAGGATGCCAGTACGGATATACCATACTTCCGCCTAAATCTGCATTCTTTGCCTTTAACCATTCTCCTTTTCCGTTGTGTTTTAAATAAGTGGCACCATGATCACCTCTCACATGGAATGCATAATCATCTGGATTTGTCCGATTGGCGGTATGACAGTTGATGCACATTCCAGGAACCTGAGTATTCACCAGTAATGCCTTCTCGTCAAAGTTGCTTAGATTGCGCTGATAAATACCCATCTGACTGAATATCTCATAGCTAGGAGCGATGAGTCGATAGGTGATGCCCCATTCGTTTAACGCCTGCTTACTGATATTCATTGTAAAATTTCGATATTGCGTCCAACTGTCGTTTTCGTGGGCGATTACCGTGAAAGTTAGTTTCCCCCCTCGATTTGCCTTTAATAGTTCGTGCCATTCCTCTACATCAAAGTCGGCATAGTCTCCATTTACATGTAGTTCTCCTGAGATAGAACCCTTGACGGTGACATCCACTGCGTCACAATTCGGACGATTCACATTGAAATTCATAGGAGCGATATCCTCTGGGATTGTTACTCCTACATAATCAGGAAATATGGGTGGAAGTTTCTCTGATAGTGAAACATTCGTAGGACTGTTCCCACAGGATGACAAGCAGAGTATCGTAAAAAGACTTATATATAGCGTTTTGAGTTTATTATTCATAAAAGGTTGTGATTAAGAGATTTATACGAACATATAATTATCCTTTGGAGCAGCTTTTCGGAGTGGTCCATATAAAGGATGCTGATTGATAAGTTGAGGGTGGTCGATGAGTTCCATCATTCGATCGGCCCATTGACGATAGATAGCTGTACGCTGCAGTATTCTTGCATATTTACGAGCCACTTCATATTGGCCGTTCAGCATATTTGTTTCAACTAGTCTTTGTAGTAATCGTGCACTCTTGTTGTAATTAGAAATCAATTCGATCGATTCAAACGCAAAACGCTGCGATACACTAATCATACCGGTTTCGAAATAGATATCACTCAGTACGATCGGCACATAATTGTCGTTCATCATACTTCCTACCTGCATCAGAAACCCTCTGAATTCCTCTGATGACATCTGCTTAGTCTTCCACAATGCAAGATTTAAGGCACATCTACCCGCGGCTGTTTCTGGTTCCTGCTCAGAGGCTTGCTTCAGTATAGCCTCCCAGTTATTAGTTCTTACAAATAGATCGTATTTCAGACTCTCCATCTCTTTATCGCCAAATCCTGAAGGAATGATCAGCCAACTTCCAACCAGGATGGTTACTGATAAGGCGATGCCTGTAGCTTTTTCGCGATTCTTCGAGAGTCTTGGGAAATAATAGGCCGATATTATCAGCATCGGTAGTATTAGCAATAGAACTAATTGCATTTCACAAACATGCAGTGGCATACGATAGTAGTCAATACCTCTTATAAGTCTTTCTAAAGGGTATGGGGCTAGATGAGCACTCATCAACACACAGAAGATACTGCCACATAGAATCACCGCTGTTGCTCCAACTGCAGTAAATAGGGTTTGGGGACGAATGAAACTTGCTAAGATGGCAAATAGGGCGAGCATGAAAATGGCAGGTCCTACTATCCAATACCCTATTGGAAGTATCAACAGCAAGTAGATACCTCTTGCTAGCTTTTTGTGGGGATAGGATACGATGACAGTCAAACTCAGAAGAATTGCCACCATATAGGTCATCATTACGCATGAATCTCCCATCAGAAACCATAATATAAAAGATGGGATAAAACTCAAGGCATACCAAGTTGCTGATAGTGTTGTATCCTTTATTCTCAGTGTACTTGCTTTTTCCATGCCTTTCCAGGTAAGACGTTGGATAAGCATATAGATGAGCGCAATGATGAAAGCACCAAGATTGATGTTGTTATAGAATTGTACTAGAAACTCTCCAATATATCGGGCGATTCCACCAGGATAGCCAAGATGTTCTTGGAGGAAGGTCTGATCCATGATAAAAATCTGCATCTCTTCGTGCCAAGTGAGTACGAATGGATGCGTGAAACGCCAGAAGCAGAAGGCGGCAATACCCAGCAACAGCGTGAGAATGTCTTTCATGTAGGTTCCCTGCAATTTAGAGAGAATAGATGATTTTGTTTCTGTATTGATTTCTTTTTTGTCCATGTTGCAAAGGTACAGAAAACAAGTGGGAACACCAAAACACTTTGTTTCATATTCTTTTCGTAGTGTATCATTTAACGGCTTTAATCCTGCACTTTAAAAGCTATTTAGAAATAATTTAAAACTTTATAATAGGTGTGCATCTTTCGATTTCAATAGGAAGGGTAGTAACATTTGCTTTATTCTTCGTGATCACCAGTTTCACTACACACGCTCTCGTATTGATAGGCTTTTGCTGATCGAAGATGAAATTGCCGATGCTGTAGTAGATGCGATGTCCTTTGTATTCCTCGATCGTTTGCAGGGTATGAGGATGATGACAGATGAGGATATCCGCTCCTGCATCTATCAGTCGATGTGCATCGATGCGTTGTTGAGGAAGTGGTTGCAGATGATGCTCCCATCCCCAATGCAGACTCACGATGATATAGGCATTCTTATCCTTTTTGCGAAGTTGTTTTACTTGAGTTATCAGTGAATCTATAGGTTGCTGACTCACCGAGGGTTTCTCGGGCAAATAGGCGGTGTTCTCCAATGGCAATCGTAAGGAAGCAAAGAGCCAGACGTTTCTCGGAGTGTTTGACAAAAGTGTAGGCTGAATAGCTTTCTCCATCGTGGAGTCCGCTCCCAGAGCTACCATACCCGTTTTCTCGATATTGCGACGTGTATCCATCAATCCTCTTCTTCCCTGATCGATGGAGTGATTGTTGGCAAGATTAAAATGTGTGATACCGACCGCTTTTAAACTATCCAGTAATTCCGGTTCACCTCGAAAGACAAAACGCTTAAGGACTGGCTCCTTTATCTTCGTGGCAGGACATTCCAAATTTCCTACAACCACATCCGATTGTTTGAAAAGTTTAGCGATGGAAGGAGAGATCAGTCGATGAAAACCTACCGATTCAATCTTTCTTCTCACTCCACGGTCCAGGAGGATATCGCCCGTAAATACGATAGAAATAGAATCGCTGGCTACCGCATTCAGCGATAGCCAGCAAATCATTAGTATAATTATTATTCTTTGATATTGCTTCATTTAGCAACCGGAACTATAGAATACTTCCTCGTTGTCCTTTGGCGCATTCTTCACAGGAGCAATAATCTCCTTCATCCATGCTGGAACACCATAGCGAGGTTTCTCTTTTACCATCTTCTGCCATTCCTCATCTGTTAAACGCTGCTCTTTGATGTCGCGTTTAAATTCACGATATGAGAAGACCGCACCACGCATCAAGTATAATCCTTCACGAAATCTCACGAGTACATAGATCTCGTCTGCAGGAGCCACAGCCTCGAAAAGAATAGAGTGGTTTGGGTTTGTAGGACCATTAGCTGTATAAACATCCGCCACACAGGCAATGTTCTTATCGGCCCCCTGTATGTCATCCCATCCATCCAACTGTTGATCTTTAGAGCGGGCAAGTTCAAGTGAGATATTCTCAAAAGTAGAGCCGATAATCTCAATTTGATTATATTCCTCGTCTGAGAGTTCATCGTTCTTCTTTTCTTTTTTGGATATTCTTAGTAGGAACTCAGCCTCTTCTTTTATTCTGTCGGTGGTAGAACGAACCTTATCTGTCCACAAATTGTATTTATCCAGAAAATCCTCGAAGCTATACATCAGACTAACTGCTTTGTTCCAGAAAGGAACATTTGGTTCCACATATCCTTTAACGATAGGTGCAGGAGGTCCACCACCTCCACATTCTGCTCCTTCTGGTTGTTTAGCATATAGAATAGCGTCATGCTTTATCTCTGCATAGCTGGCCAATGCTGTGTTCAGATTCTTCTTCATCCATTGAGGGGTGAGCATAAAATATGGGGTATTATCTTCTGCTTTCTTAATAGAATCGTTCAGCACTTTCAGCGATTGCAGCCATCGATTGCAAACCGTCTCGGTCCAGTCGATATCCTTCATTCGCTTTTCCATTCTCGCCAGTGTAGGTGAGAAACCTTCCCATTTCTCAGCCTCCTTTCGTTCGTTCAGTAAGATATCCTTAGCCTTGTTAGAACCTAGTGCAGCAAACACATCCAGTGCTGCAGGAACATCTCGTTTTGTAGGATCATTGATGCTGTCAACCATTTCGTTGAGTACCTCAGCATCTGGCTGGTAACGCTGTGGCATCAAGTTCACCTTATATTTAGAGGTAAAAACAAATTTAGGATTGATTCGAGTTTGCTTTTTTGCAAGCGCTGTTGTCTGCTCCAAGAATTCTGCAAGTTTATCCTTATTGTCGACAAAGGTTTCCCAGGTACAGCCCATCTTGTCCATTAGTTCGTTCACCTGCAACATTGTGATGTTGTCTGGTTTGCCCATGAGCACTGTCATTGGCTCAAACAGTTTGTTATAGTCCTTTAAAAGCACCTCACTCTTTCCTATAATATTGGCGATAAATGCACAATACTTCATCTGCTCTTCATTGTCGGAGCCGAATCCTACTGTCTGCAGCCACATCATTCCACGGAAATAGCGTTTTACACTCTCGGAACGCGTATAGTGTCCTCTTGGTCGGAAGAGAGAATATCCGAATGTAACCTTAGTATATCCTAGGAATTTACTATAATCATTCTCCGATTTCAGAACTTTAGCAACTTCTTCCTGGATGATCTTCTTTTCTTTGGATGAGAGATTCTTGTTCTGAATTTCCTTTCCTGAGATAAGTTGATAGGCAATGGCAGCATAGATGCGACTCCAGCTCACAATATCTTTCTGTTTCCCTTTTGCATCCTTGCCCTTAGCATCAATCTCAGCAGCTAGATTCTTGCAGAAATTCGTCATCAGTCCTGTGAATTTCTCTTCCTCGATATCCTTCAGTGTTGTATCAAAATAGAAATGGAAGAGCTGCAGATACAAGTCTGTTGTTACGAAGGAAGGAAAATCAGCATAGTCATTCTTCTCATAAAGTTGGAAAAGTTGCTGATGTTGAGCAGGAACAATCGCAAAACCATTCTTGTTGAGTGTTTTCACTAATTCCGGATCAGCATTGTCCAACTGATTGGCATTGAGAATATTCACATAATTTTCTCTAAAACTGGGAGCATTTGTCTGAATAGATTCCTCAATTTGTTCCATTCGTTCATGAATTCTCTTTAGGAAAGCCTTCTCTTTTGGCGTATAAACGATTTTAGGCTGATCATATTCTGAATATCCATTCTGAGGAATTGTTTGCATTTCTTCCCAATTGGCATCGTCATCCTCCCATGCTTTCATCAAGAGGGAATCATACCATGAAGTCTGGTCGAAAGTATGTCGCAATTCGGCTTCCTTAAAACAGAAGCCGTGTCTCGCAGCAATGGCACTCTTCAGCACTCTCAGCTCACTGAGCGAGAGTTGCGACAAATCCATATTGAGGTTGAGATTCTTGTTCAGTTTCTCCACATCAATATGTCCTTTTCCGGGATAGATGAGCGGCTTCTGTTTTGTTTGCGCTCCAACACCTAGTGTCAGGATTGACATTAATAATGTGATTAATAGCTTTCTCATGTATTGTTACTTGTTAAAAACATCCGTTATTTAGAATTAAACACTTCCAATGCTTTCTCTTTGGAAACTTTCTTGGCGAGAAATCGAACAAATGTCATTCCAAATGTCTCCCATCGGTATTCCGATACTACGTAATAGTCATCTGTGGTAGTTTCCAGGGCTCTCACCCCTGGACCCTCTGCTGTGTTGGTAAAACGAAAATCCTGCAGAATACCGCCCAATTTAGAGCCCATCCACATTGGTCGTAACTTTCCATTCACATTCTTGAAGATAAAGATGCGCTTCCCTTTTGGGTAATATCTAGTTTTCTTGATCACACCCACGATAGCATCGACACTTCCATTTCCATCGACATCGCCCGTTTGCAGTTGATATACAGGATAGGGGAGTTTCCATTTGTCCTCCGTTGAATCAGTAGTGAGAACCAGCCAATTAAGGGAATCGTTCTGTTGAACAATCCTGAATTGCTGTGCTTCTCCCTTCATCGACAGCACGAGCAGTAATCCCAATATCCAATATCTTATTCTCGCCATTCAACTGCAAAGTTAATCTTTTTAATTAAAACAACGATTTTTAATCGAATACATATAAGTTGAGTTGGTTAATTATTCTAAAATGTATTGTGAAGATTAGCTTCTTATTGTAATCTGCATAAGAAAATGTTCGAAGACTGTAATGATTGTTGAATGAACTAGTTGAAAATAGCAGATTTTTCTTAAAATGCTTTGTTGATAGTTGAAAAATTAGTAATTTTGTGTCGAAAAATGAAAACATCAGCTTGATTGACCGATAATATTTGTCGGTCTAACATAAAAAACCACCAGTGAAGGCGAGATAGATAAATGTGCAGAAACCTAGGAATTCGATAAGCGGTGCTAGGAATTCGAAGATGAGCAGATAAGGAGTTGTGATGAGTCCCAACCTGCGATATTTTGGATTGAGCACCATATCGCGATGACGTGCGAAGGTTTGAATCAATCCACGTCCCCAACGAGTACGCTGGCGGTAGAGAATGGTGAAGTTGGATGGTGCCTCTGTCCAACAGCAAGTAGCAGGAATCTGCTCAATTCTGTAAGGACGATTGAAATCGCAACAGTAGCGGATGGCACGGAATACCATATCCATATCCTCGGCAAGAGAGTCGCTTGTATAACCACCTGCAGCAATCATAATCTCGGTATTAAAGAGACCGTATCCACCGGATACGTTTGGCATAGCGTTGATGGCCGACCATGCCATCTTGCCCACGAAATAGGAGCGTAAATACTCCAGCACCTGGAAACATGGGATTGGTGATTTGGGTGCTCGATGGTTCATAAGTCGGCCATTTTTTACTTCACATCCATTCGACATCGTCATTGCACCAGATACGCCAATTACATTCTCTTTCTGCAATACTGGCTTGATACAATTAAAGATGGCATCGCGAGTAAGAATACAGTCCACATCGGTGTTTACAAAATAAGGATAGCGTGCCACATTCAGACCAGCATTTACAGCATCGGCCTTAGTACCACCATTCTCTTTGTCAACTACCGTGAGACGAGCATACTCATCGAGCTTGGATTTGAACAAACGCTTATATGGTTTGGTATGAATGCGCTCATGATAAGCATAAGGCACTTCTACCAATCCAAAATACTGAATCATTTTTTCGAGGGTTTGATCTTTACTACCATCATTGATAATCACAACCTCGAAGGTTGGATAATCCTGATCGAGTAGGGAGAGCACATTGGCTACAATGGTCTTTTCCTCGTTGAAGGCAGGAGCAATGATAGATACACCAGGTGTATAAGGACTCTTATTTATCAATTCCCTGTCGTATTCATCCACAGAATAGTTCTGCTGTCGGATAATCTTTCTACCTGCCAGCAATACCATGATGATATATGAACCGATTAATGCCAACGAATAGCAGAAAACGGCATTTCCAAATAGATTAAACAAAAACTCTTTCATTGGTTCCCTCCTTCCATTGTTTTTCAATTAGCTTATCCTGTACATGCTGGAATAGGATCTGCTTCTCAGGACGTGCTTGTTGTTGTAATTCTTTAAATACTTCCTTTGATTCATCGCTGTAATGGCTCAATGCGTAGAGTGCATGCAGCTTAGTCACCTCTGAGGCAGTCTCCTCATAGGCTTTTCGGTAGAAATCGACGGCATTGCCTGTATGCATCTTAAAGATGAACTGGATGATGAGCTGTCGTGTTTTCTCGTTCTCCGACCAGTAACGTTCCATCATCTCGCTTTCCTCGGAAACACACTTGCGCAATCCCATCACCGAATAGGCTGCCTCACGACACTCACGGTCGTCGGAATTAAAATAGCGTGACATCTCTTTTACTTCCTTGTCACTTCCCCAGAAACCAACACCATATATCATATAGGCGGTCATTAGAGGAGTTTTCAAATCCTTAAGCAATGCCAGATAAGGAGGCATACCTCGACCGAGCATCTTACAGGTATTCATGGTGGCATGCAAATTGAGTGCATCCCAAGGAGTAAATTGCTTGTTTAGGTAATCATTATCGAGCAATTCATAAGGATTAGAATTATTCGACATGATATAATAGATGCGTGCTGCGCTTCTTAAATTATGATGATGACTGTTTACAAGGCGAGCCATCAAACTAGGTGGAATGTTTACACCCAGAATACGCATGGTCTGAAGTACTCGCACACTTTCCTTGTGATCGTTGGAACCAAGTACATCCACTACATATTGGTCGACTCCTAGCAGGCGATAAGCAATATCCCGATTGTGAGTGTTGAGGTTTTGCTTTACTTCATCCTGTAATTTAAGGAGCATCGTAAGAAGGTTCTTAATATATCCTTTCTTCAAAGGTTTACCATCGTAGCTGAGTCGATCCTCAATCTCAGCTTGCTCCAAATTACCCGATTCGGTTATTATACCTTTCAGAGGATAATAATAGGTGTCGTAAAGCTTATTTCGAATCTGTCGATTTCGAATTTGCTTAAAAACAAATCGTAGTAAAAACAAGAACACGTAGAGGGCCATTGTGAGAGAAATCACAATAATGATAAATGCCAACCGAATAACCCAAGGATAACCTTGGAACCGGTCTTGTAACATAAACACATAGTACTCGACTAGCTCGATCACACCAAAATCGCGTGTGAGTGTTCCTGGAGCTACATAACCTGCAGAGAATTCGCTGTCTGGGTCGGCGGGTAAGATCCACATCTTCAAGATCGCGTAAACAGCAAATGCAAGTAGCAAAAGAATAAATAGATTCCTTAGCCGAATAATTTTCGTAGTGAGAGTCTTATGCATACTTTAGCTTCAATTATTTTCCACCAACAGTCAAAATCAAGCGCTAAATTTTACCTATACGGCGGTGTTCTATATTAGAGTTAAATGGATAACTGTATTTTGCGCTTATTACTGAAATTGTTCAGTATTACAGTACCGTACTAAAAATTGAATTTTCGTCCTTAGAGTTACTTTAAATGAACTCCTATAATCAAATTATAGGGCAAAGTTAACAAATATTTTATTTTTAGCAAGAGTTTTATAGACTTTTTTTCAAAAAATCATCGTTTTCTTGAAATTTTATGGCAATTTCTGTCTGTTTACGGATTTTTTATGTAATTTTGCCTTAAATATTACGCTGAATTGTTGAATATTCAATGTTGTTAATTAATTGACAAAGGATTCTTGATTAATCCAGCCCTGTCTTAAGATGCGACAGGATTTCGTGAATGAATTTATTTATCAGCTTGTCCTTAATAATGCTCAAGCGAATCATTAACTTTTTAATTTACCAAGTGATGCTAAACGAAAATTTTAAGAACCTACTTCACAGAATGATGATGTTCTTCATATTCTGCGTGCTGACTGCATCCTCAGCTATTTCTAAGAATTTGCCAATTCTTAAAGTAAATTTAACTGGAAATGTTCCCATTCAAGATGATTACAAGAAAGGTACACTTCAGCTCACTGATGCTAATGGCAAAATTGTGAAACTTAATGCAAAATTTAAACTGCGTGGTGCTACATCGAGACATTTTGACATGAAGCCTTCCTTTACCATGAAGCTTCAGAATTCTGATTACAGCAAAGAACTCGATTCTACTCTTCTCAACATCCGAAGCTGTTCCTCTTGGATTCTTGATGCAATGGCTATCGACCGTATTTGTATGCGTAATCGTGTATGCTTTGATATTTGGAATGATTTCTCACCTCTGCCTTATTCTACTGATTTTAATGGAAGAAGTGGTACCAAGGGAGAGTTTGTTGAAGTTTATATCAACGATAGCTATACGGGTATATACTGTCTTTCGGATAAAATAAACCGTAAACTTCTTGACTTGAAAAAAGCGAAAGAGGAAAAAAATGGTTCAATTACCCTTAAAGGCTTATTATATAAAAGAGGTGTAAACAATCTAGGTTCTCTAGAAACACCGGGATATTTTGATAATTATAAGGTGTATATTCCTAAGGAACTGGATTCATGGGAACTAGCCGACCCTGATGATTATGCCTGCGAAGCTGCATGGGCTCCTTTGAAGAAGTTATATACACAACCTCAGACGTTCGAATCGGTGAAGCAAAGCTATAACATTGACAATCTTGTGGATTATGAGCTTTTTGTGATGACGCTTTGTCTTACGGATAACTGGGGATTAAAGAATCAATATCTCTCTATCCGAAATGCTACAAAAGTGGGAGAGGAAGATGCAGTAGCTCTTATTACCCCATGGGATCTTGATACTTCATTGGGAGGACATTTCACGGGAGAGTATTATAACGGTAAATTGGAAACAGAATTTACTCCTTATGATGTTATAAAGAATGCTCTTTACCCTTTCAGTGTATGTAATGAGGACATCGACTTTAAGACGAAGCTTGTAAATCTCTGGAAAACAGTTAGAAATAATCAGTTTTCTGTAGAAAGCGTAAGCAATAGAATCAAGAATTATGCAAAGATTTTCAATGAATCTGGTGCATGGAAACGCCAGTGGAATTTCTATGAATCTTTGCAATATAAACCCCTGATGGTGGAGGACCTAAACAAAGAGGTCAACTATATCATCGACTGGTACAAGAATCAGGTAAAGTTAGTAGATACTTACTTACTTGGTAGTAGTACAGGGATAGAAAATATAATACCTGTTTCCCAAACTTCTGCGATTTATGACCTGCAGGGAAGAAAAGTCAATGGTAAGCTTTCTAAAGGCATTTACATCCAGAGTGGACGGAAACTGTTTGTTCCGTAACTTCAATTATTTGCATTAAAATATGGATATTACTTTTCGATACAGAAGATGGAGATACAATCACATCGACGCAGTGCTTGCGAATCATAAGGAAGGCGACTCGCCTTTCAGGTTGGATTTTGCATTTGCCTATATTGCCCAGCGTGTGCTGAAAGTGGTACACGGACTAATTGGTCTGAATCATCTCGATTATGCAGCTCAGCTATCGTTCAACACACTCATGGCAATTATTCCAGTGTTTGCTATCATCTTCGCTATCGGAAAGGGATTCGGTTTTGAAGAGAACATCGCCAACTTCTGTCATCAGATTTTCTCGAATCAGCGACAGGTGGGCGATGCTATCATCTCACTCTCGCACTCTTATATTCTTTATGCTCAGTCGGGATGGTTCATCGGTCTTACTTTGATATTCATGCTTTATAGTGTGATTATGCTGATTCGTAATATCGAGATTGTCTTTAACCGGGTATGGAATGTCGCAAAAAACCGAAGTTTACAGCGTACCCTAGTTGATTATGCTGCAATGATTTTCGCAGCCCCGATCTTTATAATACTATTTTCGGGTATGACCGTATTCTTCAGTTCTATTATTGAGTGGATACCAAGCTATCATCTGTGGGGATCCTTCGCACGAGTGCTGATGGGTTACATACTGCCACTTTTAATATTGTGGCTCTTTTTTGTACTGCTCTTTATCTTCGTTCCAAATACAAAGGTGAAGTTTATCTACAGTTACATCCCTGCTTTTCTTGCAGCCATATTTACTGCTTTATTGCAGAAATTCTTCCTCTACTTCCAATTCCTCTTTGCCGGCTATAACTTTATTTATGGATCGTTGGCAGCCTTGCCATTGTTCCTGTTATGGCTGCAGTTCTCGTGGTATATCATCCTCGGCTTTGTTGAGCTTTGTCATGCTAATCAGGAACTCGACCTTGAGGGAAATTATGAGGAACGTAAATATAGTTTTGTGAGAAGTTTGGAGAATTGTGCAGCTGTACTCCGTTTTTTCTGCGAACGTAAGCGTCGTGGTGCCGATGTCTGCGATATTACTTTAATTCAGAAAAGTATTCAGATGCCTTATCCTGTACTCCGAAGTACACTAGCTCTTCTTGTTGAAGCTCGTTTATTGAGTCAGTGCAAGGATGCTGATGACGTGGATGTGGACGTTTATCTGCTACGTGTAGATTCAACGCTCACTTATGGCCATCTCATCAAGGCTGTGGCAAACGCTCCTTATCTGGAAGCGTCAATGGGAAACAATATACCTGCTGAAGACCGTGAACGTGTTCAGGAAAATATGAACGAATTTATTGAGGCAATGAATAGAGTGCCTGTATATAAGAGCTAAAATATTATTTTTACCAATGCTGATTATACTAACTGTACTTATCTATTTTGGATTGTTGCTGATGGTGAGCCGTTTCACCGCACGCAAATCGGACAATGAAACTTTCTATCGTGGAAACCGTCGGTCACCCTGGTATATGGTGGCTTTCGGTATGGTTGGTGCTTCAATTTCAGGTATCACCTTTGTTTCGGTTCCTGGAATGGTGATCACTTCAGGCATGACTTATCTGCAAATGTGCTTGGGATTTATCCTCGGCTATTTTGCTATTGCATTTCTGTTACTGCCAGTTTATTATCGAATGAACCTCACCACGATCTACTCCTATTTACGTGAGCGATTGGGTGAACGTTCCTATAAGACAGGAGCTTCATTTTTTCTTCTCTCCAAGATGACAGGAGCAGCGGTTCGCTTCTATGTGGTGTGCATACTGCTTCAGACTTTTGTGCTTGATGCCTTAGATATTCCATTCCCGATAACAGTAGTAGGAATGGTGCTGCTTATTTGGCTCTATACCCGTAAAGGGGGAATCAAAACATTGGTGTGGACGGATACTTTCCAGACACTATGTATGCTTACCGCCCTTATCCTTATCATATATAATGTTATTAACGAATTGCATCTTTCACCTTCTGAAGCTGTAACAGCAGTGGCGAATAATGCGCAAAGTAAGGTGTTTGAATTCTCCGACTGGGTATCTCGTCAGAACTTCTGGAAACAATTCTTGAGTGGTATCTTTGTGGTACTCGTGATGACAGGTCTTGATCAGGATATGATGCAGAAGAATCTTACCTGTAAATCCCTTCGTGATGCTCAAAAGGATATGTGCTGCTATGGTTTTGCCTTTGTACCCGTGAATTTGCTCTTTCTGGCCCTTGGAGTATTATTGACATTGCTTGTTCAGCAGAGTGGGGGAACATTACCAGAGAAGGGAGACGATCTATTGCCAATGTTTGCAGCTACCGGACAGTTAGGTCCAGTAGTTACCGTCCTTTTTACAATCGGCGTTGTAGCTGCTTGCTTTTCATCTGCCGATTCAGCCCTTACCGCACTCACTACAAGCTTCTGTGTAGACATCATGGGACGTCAAGACGATGAGAAACTTCGCAAACGTACCCACATGGGTATTGCCCTACTATTTGTCGGTTTCATCCTTGCTTTTAAAGTATTGAATTCCACAAGTGTTATCGATGCAATTTATATTCTTTGCAGCTACACATACGGTCCATTGCTGGGATTGTTTGCATTTGGTTTGCTCACCCATCGAGCAACAAATGATCGTTTTGTGCCCTACATCTGTATAGCATCCCCAATTCTCTGTTTTGCACTGGATACTATCGTATCAAGCACTGTCGGATATAAATTCGGTTACGAGTTGCTTATGCTGAATGGTGCACTCACCTTTATCGGATTGTGGGGAGCTAGGAGAAGAGTTTAGTATTACCTTGGATATGTAAAAAATCCTTCCATTACAATCGAATATTGGTAATGGAAGGATTTTAAATTACTTCTCTAATATATACGAGGTGAGTGGTGCCAGTTCTCCTATGATCTTTCCTTTCTTTACCTTGAACTGTTTTCCATATACCTTATCATGGTAGGTTCCATTTGGTAAATTGGTGGATAGATTAACAGCTTGAGAAACGGATGAAATATTGATGAGTGCAGCACCTTTTTTGCCTCGGTTTATTTCAACAATATTTCCATCTTCCGAATATACAAGCTTTTCAACCTGACCGTGCATCCTCTTGCGGAACTTATTGACTGCAACAACTTCAGGATGCATAAAAGCATCATTGCCACGAAGTCCTACAATATTATTGCCCCATACATTCTCACGACTACTTCCATCAGGACGGCTATAGAATAATGGTGTTCCACATTGTCTTGCGGTAATCATAACCCATCCCATACGAATTTGAGCATCTGTTAGACTTGCACTCTCATGTCCATTGCAATAGGTATCATGCGATTCTACCCAAGTAACCAGCTGATTCGGTTTAGCCGGATGACAATAATTGGCAATCTCGTCTTTCTTCCAATCATTGCCCTCTAAAGCATTGCGAAGGCACCATCCCATGCTGCTGGCTGTAACCCCACCCAACATATCGGCATATTCTGTTTCTTTCACATTCTTGTCTTGCAGCACTTCACCATAGATAAACAAACTATCCTTTGGCAAAGCTAGTTGCAATCCCTTCACAGCTTTTCTTCCTGTTGCTACCAGCCAGAAATCATTCTCTGTGGCCTTTGGATCGACAGGGTCGGAAGGTAAACCGATGTGTTTTGCAGTATCATAACGGAAACCTCTCACACCACAGGCGATGAGATCATTCACGTACTGCATATAATAGAATTGGAAGTCTGGATTCTCAGTATTTACGTCCGGCAGTCCACCCATTTGTCCAGTGGTGCATTGCAAACGGTCGTTGTAATCCTTAATTTCGTTGAATCCTGCTGCATGATACAAGTTCTGATGTCCACCAACTGCTTTGTCGAGATCTTCCTCCACCTGACAGTCGTTCACAGAAGTATGATTAGGCAGCACATCCACGATGATTCTCACACCATATTTCTTAGCCTCCTTACAAAGAGCAATAAGGTCATCACGAGTACCCATCTGATAGTTGCCTATCTTCCAATCAGTTGGCTGATATTGATAGTACCATTTACCATGCCCAAACAGCTGGTTGCCACCTCCTTTATCACGACTTACCTCGGTTACGCAGTGCTGTGCAGGCGAAGTCTGAACAATAGCATATCCAGCTTTTGCGATTTCTGGTAAGTTTTCTCGGATGGTATTGAAAGACCAACACCAAGCATGTAGAATTACCTCATCATTCGATGTAACTTGATTGTTTTTCTGCGAAAAGCCTTTTTGTCCCAATAAGGCTAAAGCAAGCATGAGTAGTAATTTTTTATTCATCGTTTTTAGGTTTTGTATTTAGGGGCTAAGTTACAAAATAAATCCTAGAATGATGAATGATAAGCCACAAAACAATAATTCTCATTGTGCAAATTTGCACAATGAGAATTATTTAATAGCTATCTATAAAGAATTACTTCAAACTCTGCAGCCAGGAAGTAAGTTCCATTTCCATTTCGGAATGATAACGGAAGAATTCACCGATTCCCCATCCGTGATCGCCTGAGAGATAGAGGTGGAGAGATACAGGCACCTTGTGATCCATCAAACTCTGTGCATAGTCGAGGGAATTCTTTGGAGGAACAAGTCCGTCATCCTGACTGAGGGCAATCCATGCAGGTGGAGTAGTGGAACTTACCTGTAGATGATTGCTGTAGAGATCTTCCAACTCCTTCCCTGGATTTTCTCCCAAAAGGAAATTGTGGGAGTATTTATTGGTAACTCCTGGAGCCATGGAGATAACGGGATAGAAAAGTATCTGGAAATTTGGACGTACATCCTCTTTGGCATGTGTAGCAACTGTGGAGGCCAGATGGCCACCTGCTGAGGAACCCATAATACCGATGTCATTCTTGTCGATGTTCCATTCGTCGGCATGCTGACGAATGATGCGCATTGCCTGTTCGGCATCCTCACTAGGAATGAAACGATTGCCATGAGGCATACGATATTTCAAGATGATGGCGGTAATGCCCAAACGGTTGAAATAGGCAGCCCAGTCTTTGCCTTCATGACCGATAGCCAACATCGAATAGCCTCCACCTGGACAAACTAATACAGCCCTTCGAGTAGCTTTTACTCGCTGAGGTTGATACACCCAGATACGGGCAGTGTCTTTCAAATCTGTGCTCTTGTGAGGAGCACCTTTTGGCCACAAGTCAATAGCCTTAGGTTGTTGAAATTGTGCATTTGCAGCAATGGCTCCTGTTAAGAGAAGGAGCGCAGTAATGAAAAGTGATTTAAGTTTCATTTGGTTATTAGTTATTATGATTTAATGATGTTTCCATTTTCATCCTTTGAGAGTTGATGATCATTCAGCAATGTACTGAGTACATTCTCTACTGCTTCATCTACACGTTTGCCTCGACGCGCAAATCCTAATTGCTTAGCTGCCAAACGGAAGAGGTCTTCCAAAGGAATGGCAATTTGTTGCTCAACGATGTGCAGAAGTGTCTGCTGAATCGTTGTTGCTGGAATATCCTCAATATCTTTGCCATTACGGTCGAATGGTTTCTCTTCTTTCACCTTTACGATTTCCTCTTTTGAAATTGAGAAAGGAGAAGTCTTTAGTTTTACATCCGTCGGGATAGATGGTGGAGTTCCTGCCTTCAGCATAGCCTCAATGCGTTGGAGCACCATATCCTTGTTGAGGAACCAATCTATCGACCATACACGCATAAGGTTCCATTTTAAACCTCTAAGTACACCAGGTTGAACTACTTCACGGTCGCGCTCTGTCTTGGTTGAATAGTAATTACTACCATCACAGAGGATACCGAGGATGTAGTGTCCTTCATCCTTTGGATCGATCACAGCTAGATCTACACGGAAGCTACTTCTTCCTACTTGTTTATCAACTTGATAACCCATCTTTTCGATCTCTGCTGCAACTGCATTAATGAATGGCAGATCCTCAGCATTGGCAGCAGCGGAGGCACTAGAAGCCGACAGACGTCCATTCTTGGCGAATTCAAGGAATCTCTTTAATCCTTCTACACCTAATGCAGAGGTACGATTTAAATCGATCATCTCAGGTTGCAGGGTAGAGAAGATGAGCATCTCTTTTCGGGCACGACTAACTGCCACATTGAGGCGACGCTCACCACCCTTATTATTAAGAGGTCCGAAGTTCATAGATACCTTTCCATCCTTGTCTGGTCCATAGCCTATAGAGAAGAGGATAACATCACGCTCATCGCCCTGAACATTTTCGAGGTTCTTGATGAAGATAGGCTCCTCGACATCAAAGGCGAGCTTTTCCAATTCTGGTTCTTTTGATAAACGTTCGGTAAGAACATCCTCGATCAAGTTCTGCTGAACCTTGGAGAAAGAAACAATTCCGATGGAATGTTGTCGGAGTTCGCTATCTTTCAATCGTCGAACTACTTCTTCTGTAATAGCATCTGCTTCGGCTTGGTTGGTTCGGTTCTTTCCATAATCGTAAGTTCCATTTACAGAGACAAACTGTACTTTTGATACACGGTCGTCAACAGATGGGAAAGTGAATAGTTTACCATCGTAATATTCATTGTTGCTGAAGGCAATCAAACTCTCGTGGCGAGAACGGTAGTGCCACTTCAGATAACGGGATGGAAGAGAGATGGTGATACAGTCATCCAGGATGCTCTCCATATCATCATCTTCTGCTTCACTCTCATCCACAGCATTGGTAGAGAAGAAACTGGTTGGTGGCATCTGCTTAGGGTCGCCCACACAAATAAGCGCCTTACCACGCGAGATAGCACCTACTGCCTCGGAAGTTGGCATCTGACTAGCCTCATCGAAGCAAACAATATCGAATAGATCGTTGTTCAAATCAACATACTGAGCTACAGAAATTGGACTCATTAGCATTACTGGACAGAGACGTGGCAGCAGATTAGGCAGCTGATCAAATATCTTGCGAATGCTGGCTCCTCGACCACCGGAAGAGATGTAACGCTTCAGAATACCCATTTCGGAAGCAGCAGAAGGCTCCATAGTCTGCAATGGAATATCTGCTACTAGTTTATAATAAAGCTCCTTCTTGGTGAGTTCCTGGAACTCGGTAGTGAGTTTGCGGTAATTTCGGATGACTTCCTCGAAGATCACTCCATTAAACATCTGCAACTGTTTGTCGCTATCGATTACTGTGTAGGCAAGCTGTCGGTAGATGCCTTTCAAAGTAGCATCATTCGTCTGCTTTCCATTCTTACCTTCTTTTTCGATAGCATCTATGCTGGACTGTAGATGAAGCTCCTGAAGCTTTTTGCGGCGGATGCACCACTGACTCCAATCGTGCGCCTTATCGAGCGATTGTAACCAACTATCAAGATATTCGCTCGCGAGTTTCAAATCTTCGTTTTCAAACGTATAATTGTTCTGATTTTCCGATACTACCTTTATTTCCACATCTTGATTGTTGTAGCGTGGAGTCTGCTGAAGACCCAAAGCACGCATCAAGGCACGACGCTCGTCGAGTGTATCAAGTAGGACAGGGATGTCCTCATTGCTGATGTTTGCCTTGAATGTCTTGAGAGGTTGTAGCAAGGAGCGACGACTAAAGTAGCGAGGAAGGAACCATTTATCGGAAGCCTCTTTCCAACTGGTACGCAGACTGCGTTCGTCAATTCCCAATACACCCTCAGAATAGCCTTCAAGCAGTTTGTTTACACAATCACAGTAGTGAAGGGCAAGCGTGGCATTGTCGAGATTCTTTTTGGTGATACCCATTGACTCAAGCAATCTCAAGGTTGCTTCAATCGATTCCTTCACAGAAGAAAGGAAGGATTGCAACTTTACTTCCACGTTCAGGGAAATATCGAATATATTCAGGCCCTGAAGTGGATGCTCGGATGGTTTACCGGTTATTTGGAACACTGCATCCAACTCCTTTAGTGAAGCCGAGACTTGTTCGATTTGCTCTGCATTGGTCTGATTGAGAAATTCCTCAGATACCATTAAAGGCTGCTCTTCGAAAGTTTGATAGCGTGTAATACAATCGTAGAGCGAAAGACCTGAGGCACGTTTCTGATGAAGTGCCGACATATAATCGTTAAGACGTTCACGCTGTTGCCTTAACTGTTGGGAAATATTCTCAAACTGTGGAGATTCCTTGATATGAACGGCCTCTAACGCCATTTGCAACTGTTGGAGTAGATGTTGCTTGGTTGATTTGTTAGAATGCATTTCCAAACAGAAAGGCTCCAACCCAATCTTTGCGAGACGGTGCTGAACTACCTGAAGAGCCGCCATCTTCTCGGCAACAAATAAAACCTTCTTTCCGTGATAAAGGGCATTGGCAATCATGTTGGTGATGGTTTGACTCTTTCCTGTTCCTGGAGGACCATAAAGGATAAAACTCTTACCCTTACCCGATTCTACGACCGCTTCAAGTTGAGAGGAGTCTACATCAACTGGAATAGCAAACTCATCAGGATTAGCTTCCTTGTCGAGCACACGGGCATCGACAGCAGGCTCGGATTCCTCCTGTACATTATGTTTCTCAACTAAACTACGAATGATAGGATTTTCTAGCATCTTCTCACCATTGCTGTGAACATCGTTCCACATCACAAACTTACTGAATGAGAATAAGCCTAGTTTGGAATCACGAACAACTTCCCATCGTTTCTGTGATTGTGTGCAATCAGAAACGATTTGGAGAATCTTATCTACGTCAACACCGCTTTCATCTTCAGGTAAAATATTTAATTCGCTGAGATCTATGCTATAGAATTGCTTCATCATCTCCACCAAGGTTGTGTTGAAAGTAATATCCTCCTTATTAGAGCGGATGAAATATTGCACACCCTTACGGATGATGGTTACAGGAAGTAGCAGTAGTGGAGCATAACGTGGAGTTTCGCTACTGTCGTTTTCATACCATTTCAAAGTACCGAAGACCACAAAGAGAATGTTAGCACCATTCTCCTCAAGTGCAGTTCTCGATTCACGATAAAGATACATCAATTGCTTAAGCTTTTCACTATCATCCTGCAAAGGCATGAAATCTTTTCCTGCTTGAAGATCATCTTCCAGGTGAGCAATATCAGTAGCTGATAGTGGAGTAACTCTTCTTCCTTCCTTAATATTCAATAGATTATTGCGGAGGGAGAAGTCGAGTAGCTTGCGTTCCCATATCAACATACGGTTGTTTACGGGTTCTTTTGCCTTGTCGGCATGTATCGTGTAGTCTTCTTGTGCTTCCATAAATTCATTTGTTCGTTTAAGGGACAAAGTTAATAGAAGACAAGGAAATGATAGAAAAATATATCGGAACGAAAAATTCCTTAGGGGGAATCTTCCGTTCCGCAGAGTTTTAGTTAGTATAAATATCCTGAATAGAACTTGGGTTGATTATATTAGTATGAATAGTGCATAAGAAAACTTTAGCATACTACTTCTCCCCTGCTCGCGGGGGAGATTGAGAGAGGGTATGCCACAAAATTATTCAATAAAGTTAATAACTATTAGCAAATAATCCTTGCTCGTGGTATACCCTCTCTCTTATCTCCCCCATTTAATGGGGGAGAAGATTTACAAACGCTCTCAAGTAAATGCTAACTAAGAATTATACGTATTAGAAAAATGTGTTATAAAAACCTTGTAAAAGCTGTAGATTTTAAAATCTATCCTTAGGGTAGATTATATTAAAGTGGTTAAATTAGTTATTATATGGAAGCTTATAACTATTGTCTTTTGGGAGTTTCAAATTTCACCCACTTATATGTTGGCGCATTAATTTTCTCATTATAAACTACATTAAGAAGATCATATTCTTTATCAAAAAATCTTTCTTTTACCACTACAATTTCTTTTACCTTTCTTAAGTCAAGAATAGGTTTGTGCTCACGGAGATAATCACCATAATGTGTGTTGTTGACTTTCAATCCCACTCCAGGAACATGTGATGATAATGTTAAAACAACAGTGTTTGCATAGACATTGCTGATATTCTGTTGTTTCATCTCTTTTGACGAGATTAGTTTTTGGATTTTATAAGTTGATTTTTTACCTTTTGTTCGTAGATCGATAACGGAAGTGTTCTTTAGGATATGTAGGTATAATGGATTATCTCCCTTCTTGAAAGTTACAAGAGGTTCAACTACTTTTGGCAAGTAGGTGAAGTCGGTTGAGGTTAAGTTGATTAGATTGCTATCGGTAGCAGAAAAGGTTTCCAAGCGAATGGCTTTAACGATATCAAAATCAATGTTCTTCCATTTATTTTGTGAAATCAATTTACCATCTAAATAGACTCTGCTTTTGTTCTGAAAAGCAAAACTATCTTTATTAATAGTTGTGGTTCTTTGGATTTCTCCATCTTTATACTCGAGAAGCTTCGCCATGTTGGAAGTTTCTACTTTATGATTCAAGGCTACCCAGAGGGCTGCTACGATAACTACTAATACAGTAAAAAATGCAATAATCTTTTTCATAATTCAATGTTTTAAAATTTTTAGACATTGCAAAGGTAAGATTATTGCTGAGAGATTCCAATTTTTGGAGTGTGCAAGAAATGTGCTTTGTGTAAGTTGTTGATTATTAACAAAATATCAAAGTGACAAAATTACATCATCCCAATCTTTTGGCGTACCTTTCTTTCCAAATGACTTCTCGTAGAGACGTCTTCTGGTAGAGGTGATCGCTTCTTTACTGCGTGCAGTGAGCTGTCCGATGACTCCTGGAGCAAATCCCATCTTCAACAATTCGCAAACATGATACTGATGCTGACTCACTTTGCAAAGTGAATACAAACGATGTTCAAAGTTGGGATATACCTTTTGAATGGTTGCAGCTATCTCATCCCATTCTTCATCCGAAAGAAATTGCATGCCAGAAGTGGATGTGATCATCTGTTGAATCTTTTGATAGCATTCCGAGTCTTCGATGCTATGAGTTTCCTCATCTTTTATATGTTGATCTTTTGCCTCGTACATCTGATGCAATTCCTGCATTCGTTCCAGTCGAATTCTGAGCAAAGCCTCCTTCTGATTCTTGTTGCGAATGAGCAGATAAGAGATTACGCCAATCGAAACCAGCAAGAGGAAAATGATAAGCAATACTACAAAAAGAGAGTTGATGTTGCTCCACATTTGCTTACCTCTTTCCATGTTTCGCTTCACCCGTTCATTATTCTTCTGAACATTCTCATACTCTATAGTGTTTCGGGCATCCTCGTATAGATAGAGTTCGTGAGTAGCTTTCTCGTTCTTGCCAAGATAGATGTAGGTCTTGGTCAAACCGAGATGTGCAGCTGCTTGATTCTTAATATTTCTGGAATGAGTTATCTTGTCAAAATAACATACAGCAGAATCGGCAAGATGATTCTCCCTGGAAGCTTTCATATAATACGAATTGGCAGAATCCAGCATCTGCTTTTCGGTTACCATTCTGCCATCGTTCATCTTTACTGCCATACTTATTTCTGGCACGAATAGCAATATTGATAGAATGAAATATTTTAAGAATAATATATTTAATCTTTTCATTTTAAATCGCAATTTTATTTGTTATTAGTTAGCTTTTACAGAGAATCGCAAAAGCAAACGAAAGAATGACAACAATAATAATATACAATATCCTTCCTGAACAAGAGTTCATGAAATCATTATCAGTCTCCTTATTATTTAAGTAGTTAGGAGTATCATTAAGCACTTTCTCGTAATCTCTCTTCGCAAGTTCTGAGAATGTAGACTGGAACTTCTGATAAATGGCATCGTCTTCTCCTCTTACCATCTTGAGATAGTTCAGCTTTCCGCGCATCACACAATTTAGATTCACATAATGGTGCTGACCTTTAGTAGTGCCATGCTGCTTTCTATAATGCGGATAAACCGCCTTGCAAGCTTCCTTATATCCATAGCGTTTCCAGATATAAAGAATGTTTCGGATCTCTCGAATATATTGGCGGCTGAGGTTTACTTTCTTATCTACGATAATACCAGTCACTTCTTTTCGCTTACCATTACGCTGAAGATGTGTCTTCTTGTCGTTTAATACAAAATGATGCTTTTCGATGATTGCTCGTACTTCATTCGCAAATTCACCGGTAGGGCGAAGGATATCCTCATTGCAACTAAAAGTAAGATCATCCGCATAACGTGTGAAGGTTACATTGTGCATTCTTGCCAACAAAGCAAGTTCATCATCCATCTCTGCACATATCATATTGGCGAGAATAGGCGAGGTTGGAAAACCTTGAGGGAGTGTATCTTGCTCTCCAGGAACAGTATGAGCAGTGCATAATCCCGAGATAGCTTCTGCTGCAAAAGCAGAGAATTCGAATGGCTTCAGACGGAACATTTCCCTAATGCGATCTCTATTGATACTTGGGAAGAAATTCTTGAGATCCATGCTTAGAATAAAGCTATGTCCCACATGTGGACGGGCATTATCAACAAGCGACTTTCCACGAACAAAACCACATACAAAGGATTTTGGTTCATAGTACACTTGAAAAATGATATTCAACTGCTTAAGAATATACTCCAAACTACTATGAGGAGCAACAATATCGCGAAAACCACCATGCTTCTTACGTAGATGGAACTGTCGAATACGTCGCTGGATATTTTCAGTTTCGACAAAGAATTTTATCTGGTTTGGACGAAATGGAAAGGGATAGTAAGTTTGCGTTTGGGTAAGGAATGCTGCGAAATCTTTATAATTCGTAAGATTCCCCAATATTCTGCCATAAGTGGCACGTAAACTCATTCGCTCGCTTTCTGTATATATTCTGGCCATAGTATTTTCAGTATAAAATAGGAGAGCCGTATTACTGTTCTGCAATTCTTCAAATGCAGAAGACGATACTTCGTATCAAACTCAGGCGAATACGCCGGAAACTTATCTAATTTCTTTTCGGCTGCTCCTATCTGATTGCAAAGGTAAATAAAAACAAGAATATACGATATACTTTAGTGTTAATTTTGCCAAAGAAATAAGATTTTGACTTTCTCAACAACAAAAAAACAGTTGCTGAACAATAATCAGCAACTGTTTAGTTATAATTTGAAGATTATCCTACAAGTGAAATTATTAGTAATCTTTATATACTGCAGCCTGATCTGTAGAAACAGAATTGGCCTCTACAGTTGGAGTCAAATCTGCATTATTCACTTTGTTTTCGGCATAGTCGAAAGCAGAAATTACACCATACAAGATGCAAATACCAACTACTAGTGCAAATGCAATTGCAACTGCAACCTTTGCAACTTCGGAAATTGTGTTAACTAAAACCATAAGTAATAAGTAATAATAATGTAAGTAAGTAATATATTCTAAATGCTTGTGCGGCAAAGTTATAGTTTTATTTATTATCTCTTGTCAAAATTTAAGAAAAACTTTACTGATTGGCACAAAAAAGACGAATATTAGTCAGCCTTACTTGCCCGAAATTTCTTATCTTTGTATGTATGTTAAGAATATCAAACATAAGCATAAGGAGTAGTCGTAGCTTTCTGTTGGCAATATGTATGTTTTTTTGCGGAATATTACCCGTAAGAGCATCCAATGCCGACGAGGCTAGAAGGCTATTTAATAGTGTATATAATATGGTGTTAGGTCCAAATGGGTCGACACTACAATATGATGTGAACATAATCGGACTTTATAAGACAAAAGGAACGATCTGGTATAAAGGTAAGAAAAATCGCTATGCAGAAGCCCGTTATATGTCGTGGAATGATGGGGTAACAGCCTATATGGTGGATAAGAAGAAAAAGACGGTTGGCATCTTCAGGGCTGATGATGACAATAAGGATAAGTACCTTTCGAAATTCAAATACAATCTGAATGACTATGAATATAGTTGGCAGTATTGCAAAGAGGGTATTGAGGTTAATCTGAAACCAAAGAATAGCGTTTTCCTTGGTATTCGACAGATGAAGGGTATTCTTGATAAAACTACCCATCATCCCAAATATCTAAGAATTAAAGTTGCTTTCTTCTGGACAACGGTTAAGATTTTTAATTTCAAGGCAGGAAATATCAATGATAATTTATTCGTCTTTCCTAGAAACCAATTTAAGGATTATGAATTTATAGATAACAGATAATATGCTATACATCATTAGAAATACAAGGGAATATGGTCCCTACGATGAATATACGGTCGCTAGATATGTAGAGGATGGACAGTTGCTGATGCACGATAAGGCTCGTGAGGCTGATACGAATGCCACAGGCACAATAGAGGATTTCCTCGACCGTAAGGGTATTCATCCTCAGATTGCCAATAGCGGATCATTATCTCAACAGCTCAAGCGGATTGGTTCGGAATTTATCTTTCCAAAGGAGGACCTGAAAAGACATCAGTTGATGGAGGATAAGCGATTGCTGGTGCTTGCCATAGTGGGACTATCGCTTTCAGTAATTATCATGTTACCGATTGGCGGCTATCTTGCCTTTTATGTAATCTCCCTCTATTTCTCTGTGATATGGGGATTGTTCTTTGGTTATTTTTTCCGTACTCGACAGGTTAATCTAAAGACAGCCATTACTACATTTTTCCTCACACAGTTGGGGGTATTTGTTATCTTCTCAGGCCTTAACGAGTTGAATTTCTTCTATGTATTCACCCATCTGGGCTTTCCAATAAGTATCATTGGATTTATTTTGGGAGTAGGTGTAACCGAGGAACTGGCTAAGATGCTGCCATTGCTTTTCATCATGAAGCGGGCGAAAGAACCGATGCTGCCTCAGACGATGGTATATTATGGTTTGATGGCAGGAATCGCCTTTGGCGTTTTTGAGGGTGTACAATATCAAACAACAGTGAATATTCAGGCGAATTACACAACCGCTTTTGTCTTGAATATTGCCCGACTCACTTCTCTGCCTTTTCTTCATGCGGTTTGGGCAGGTATTGGCGGCTATTTTGTAGGAATGGCAGGTCTTTATCCCCGTTATCGTAAATCGCTCTATACTTTGGCTTTAGCTATTCCTGCAACCTTACATGGCTTGTACGATTCCTTTGCCGATGTATTCTATCTGGTTTCTCTTGGCATTGCCTTTGGAAGTGTTCTGTTACTGATGGCCTATCTCCGAAAGAGCAGCAATTTAAGAGAGAAACTTAAACGATAACAATTCGTATAGAATAATTCTACAATTTGATATAAATTGGAGAGGGTATACCTCGAATAGTTTTCAACTAAGTCGATGGTATACCCTCTCACTTATATATGTTTATGTTGGATATTAACGATGTCCTCCGAAGCTGCTGTTGCCTCTAGATGGAGTGTTAGATTTTGACATTGAGCTTGAACCACTACCAAAGCTGTAATTGTTGTTAGAACTCATACTACGAGTGTTGGCTCTTGAAGGTGCGCTCTGCATATTGCCAAATGAACGATCGTTATTGCGATTTACATTATTGTTATAATTTCTATTATCATTACGATTGTAATTATAGTTGCGATTGTCGTAACGATTATAGTTGCGTGACTCGACTCTGCGAACAGGAGCTGTAGGACGACGCCAACTGCGATCTACATAATAATTACGAGGATTTCCACCGCGATAAGTGATATAAACTCTAGGACGTGAATGATAGTAGTAGTCTCTGTCATAATGGCTGTAGATACGCCATCTCCAAGTATTGTCACTCCAGTAAACTGGACGATAGAAATATTCTGCGTCGATATAACGGTCATACTGCCAGTCGGTAAGCACACTTCTCAAGTTGCGATTACGACGAGTCCAGTAGATACCATATACATCATCATAACGGTCGATTTCCATCAGATAATCGAGGTTGATCATATAAGCAGCCTCAAACTGCTCATCAGTAAGTCCTAACTCGTAGGCCATCTTATCAGCGAGATACATTGCCTGATCTTTAGCCTGTGCATATGTCATTGCAGATGCGGATGTAACTATTGTCATCATCACTGCCATCATTATCATTTTTATCGTTTTCATAATTGTAACCTTTAAATTGTTCGACATCTTGTTGTCTTTAACTGATGCAAAGATACGTTGATTTCTTTTTCTAGAGGGATGATTATCCCTAAAACGGCTATGGGTTTTTCCTATTCCTTTAGAGGGTTTCCCCCTATACTTCTTTTTGATATCATACATTTCCACTTTTATCTATAAATAAGGTAGTGCTTTATCGTCAATTAAGTTTGCTTTAATATGCTATTCAATAAGTATAGACAATGTTAAACGACCGTTTCATATTATGTGAAACGATCGTTTCATATTATGTCAAACGGCCGTTTCACATTATATCAAACGAACGTTTCGCATTATTAAAACAAATAGAACTGATAATGGATTAAAACAGAATTGCAGGTTTATCTTAGTTTAAAGATGTGAATAAACGGATAAATTCGATTTTTCTTTTTACTTTTGTATTCAAATTGAAAGTAACGATGGAACCAAAGTTTGTTATAACCCTTGATGGACATATGCGCTTGGGCTATGTAAAAATGCACAAGGACTTGCTGCTCCCTGGAGATGAATGTATTGGTGGCGGTTTTTGGTCGGTGGATTATACCTCGATGAAGCTAATGCTCGATGGAAAATCCTATGACTATGGAAAGCCAAAATGGCTTTATCTCGATTCCCTTAGAGTGCCAGAAGACTATAAGGGAATGCGGATAGAATATAAAGGGGATAATTTTATGGAGGATTTTGAGGTTAGCAAAGAACTGCAGATTAGCTATTACTAAATCTGCAGGAACTTCTTAACCTCGTCTATACGTTCTTCTGCCTGCAATTTGCCTAAGTCATATACTTCCTGCATCAGATTTTTATCGCTAGTTATATGATTAATAGGCAGTTTGATTTTCGGACGGAATACAAGGATGTTGCCTGCTTTTTCCTGTTCCTCTACATATTTAAGCTGCTCATTATACATAAGGTGGCGGTTGGCTGCTGCTTTTAGGAAATTAGGATATTTACGTAACTGCCATTTCATCAGCGGCATGAGGGAGTTCGGTTTCTTCTGATAGCCATCTGGCTGGGTGAGCACAACAATGTTCTTTTCATAACCTAAACTTTGAAAATAGGAGAGAGGTATTGAGTCGGCAATACCACCATCCAGAAGTTTCTGACCATTAATATCAACTATTCTAGATACTAAAGGCATAGAGGCAGAGGCACGAATCCACTCGCAGAACTCATAGCTGTATTTCATCAACTTCTTATAAACGGCTTCACCTGTTTCCAAATCTGTGCAGACGGCATAGTATTCCATAGGATTTTTCTCGAAGGATTCAATATCGAAAATATCGAGTTTCTCAGGCATATAGTGATAGTCGAACTCTCCCCCAAACAGATCGCCTGTCTTGAATAAACTTCTCAAACTGCAATAGCGCCAGTCTTTTGCAAACCTTTTGCTATAACGAATGACACGTCCTGCTTGACCACTTTTATAGTTGCAGCCAAAAGCAGCACCTGCAGATACACCAATCAAGCCATCGAATTTGATTTGATTCTCCAGTAATACATCGAAAATTCCTGCAGAATAGAGTCCCCTCAAGGCACCTCCTTCCAATACTAATCCCGTTTTCATGTCGTTTAAAATATTTTATGAAGCTCAAGATGAATTGCCGCTTAAGCCAATTTGCGTATATACATCTTTAAAAAAAATCTGTATTTGCAAAGGTAACATTATTTTCTTTCTTCTCAAAATATAATAGATAATTATTAGCATTAAATTATTACGAAATGCACATATGTTCAAAATAAATTGTATCTTTGCATCAAAATAAGAACGATATGGCAAGACCAAAACAATGCAGAAAAGTGTTTGTTCCACCTGTAGCAATCGGCTTTAAACCTTATGGTTGTAACAGCAGAAAGCAAGGCAGCATCGCCTTACAATATGATGAGTATGAAGTTGTTCGCCTGCTCGACTATGAAGGCAAGATGCAAGAGGAAGCTGCTGCTGAGATGAATGTATCCAGACCAACGCTTACCCGAATTTATGATCATGCAAGAAAGATTATAGCTCAGGCACTTGTCGAGGGAAAAACGCTTGAGATAACAGGTGGAAATGTAACATTTCATGGAGCTTTTCAATGGATTAATAATAGTAATAAAAGTAATAATATGAAACAGAAAATCGCAATTCCAACAGCTGATGGATTTTTGTGGCCTCATTTTGGTAAGGCTCCACAAGTAACCTTCGTAACAGTAGAAGATGGTAAAGTTATTGAAACCGAGACTTTAACTGCTCCAGAACATGCACATGGTGCAATGCCTCGCTTCATGGCAGCACAAGGTGCAACAGATATTCTATGCGGTGGACTTGGTGCTGGTGCAGTAGAAGTTATCCGACAGTTGGGCTTGAACTTACATGCTGGTGCTCCAGCTATTGCAGTTGAGGAAGTAGTGAAGATGTATCTTGATGGTACAATTGTGTATGGCGACAGTTCCTGTCATCATCATTGTAGCGGTCATGACCACGATAGAAAGGAATAAACGATGCGACCAGATTTAGAAAAGCGAGTGGAACGCTCGGTTGATTATTTCATGCAAGGTTATGGCTGCTGCCAAAGTGTTGTAGCTGCTTTTGCTGATTTGTATAGAATAGATGAAATAACAGCTAAGAAACTAGGTGCAGGTTTTGGCGGTGGAGTAGGACGACTTCGCATGATGTGTGGTGCGGTATCAGGTATTGTAATGCTGGTTGGTTTGCAGTGTGGTCAAACGGAAGGTAGTGACAGAGAAGGTAAGTCGGCATGCTATAAAGTAGTTCAAGATTTACTTGCTAAGTCAAAAGCTCAGAATGGCTCTATTATCTGTGCGGAAATCCTAGGGTTAAATGGTCTCGAGAAAGCACACAATAGCTATGTTGCTTCTGAGCGAACTGCAGAATATTACAAATCAAGACCCTGTGTAGCAAAAGTAGAAAGTGCAGCGCGAATCTTTGCGGAATATTTGGAAAGTTGTACCTCTCTTTAAGGTACAACTCTCAAAGTCATATTTCTCAAATTAAAGATAACTTTATGGAATCTTGAGAAATAATCCATTCCTAACAGATCCTGGAATCTCTCTTCCTGATAGGCCAGGACTCCTGGAATTTTACTTCTAACTCCACTAACCTCTAATTCGAAGTAGGGGAGTTGAAGTACCTTGGTTTCCTTTACTTCACTTCCATATCCTATATAGGACAATTCTAGTTCTTTAGCTAAAGAACTTTTTGGTATATTTCTACGATAGCTATCGCCAAGTATGCTTGTTTGCGCTCCCATATCTGGGATTGCAGTAAGTTTATAGCCTTTATGTTCATATTCTAAGAATATCATGTTATGGGTATTGCTGTATGAAAGATTAGGAATAGAGGTTCCATCATCCTGATAATCAGTGGTTATAACCTTTTTGTCAAAATCGAAAATGGTCTTTTCTAGTGACTGAAAGAGTTGTAATCCAATGATTGCGTCAAATTGTGCAATATTACTATGCTTATCTACAGACGATTGTTCTAAATCGGAAATAATGAAAGGAAGATGGTTGAGATGAATATTCCCCAGTTTTACCTCCTTTGCGAAGGTGTATTTACTACTTGATGTACCAGACCCCTCAATACTTATACTATTTGCGGAAATAGGTAAGTGAAGTTTATCTACTAGCTCTCGAGAGAGAACATTGTTCGAAGAACCGCTGTCAATAAGAAAACGAACAGATTTTCCGTCTATACTCCCATTAACAATAACAACTTTCGACCGATATTCATCAAATCCAACATCTTCTAATAGAAATGAAATCTTTGGAATGTCAGTTGTCTCAAGAGTAATCTCTCCCTCATTTGCTTGATCTTCGTAAAAATTAGCCATTTCGGTATAGTTTAATATCACTTTCTCCGAAATTTCGGACCTATTTTTGGATAGATATTGTTTTAATAGTTTTGCAGCTTTATGGTTTTCCTTCATGCGATGTAAGCAATCTGCTTGAGAAAAAGCCAGATATGCTCTAGTATCAGCATCCACTTCAATGGAATGTTTTAACAGTTTCTTCAAAGGTTTCAAGGCGCTAGTTGGAGTATCAAAAGCAGTATGCAGCATAGCTATTGACAATTCTTTCGACTCTTTAGACATTGAATCAGATTTCTGCTCGTATAATCGACGAAGATCTTGCCATCTGTCAGTAGAAAAATAATTCAATACAAGACTATCAGCTTGTTGCGCGCAACAAGCTGATATACGGACAAACAGCAAAAATAATACTATCAATTTTCGCATACTATGCTAACCAGTTTTGTATCAATATCTTAGTGTGATGCAATGCCCAATAAGAGAATTGGAAAGCAAAGAAGAGCATTATCAGCAAGATAACAATCGCCAGGATAGAGAATACGCACTTGCGTTTCACCTCATGAACAATCTTCTGATCACCCAACATATATCCAGTTATCATATTGAAATTATCACGATAAGAACGTTTCACAATATCAAGGACCACTCCAATATACGGGATGGCACCTATTACCATATCAACTAAAGTATTGACAATAATTGCCAATGTAAGAGGTATCGACCTTGCTACTAGAATTGTGAAATAGAGAAATGTCACGTTAAAAGCCATTTCTACTGTTGCACTTATAGGAGCAGGAAGAATGCTCAGAATTGGATCAATATAATATCGATCCATATATTTTGTTGTAGATTCCATCACCTTATAAATAGGATGGCTCGCTAGCTCTTCTTTCATATTTTTCATTTTTGGTTCCTTATTATTTGTTAAACGATCAATAATCTTAGGCAAACATACATAAAATTTTCCAATGTTCTTTCAAAATATCCGAAAAATATGGATTTTTGAGGTATTTATTATAATTTTGCGGTATTAATAGATAAAATACTGATATGATTTCTTTTGAAAGTGACTATAATAACGGAATGCTTCCTGAGATTTTAGAGCAGTTCCAAGTTACAAATTTTGACAAAACTTCGGGATATGGTTTTGATCCTTATTGTCAAAGAGCTAAGGAGAAAATCAAAAAGGCTTGTGGTTTATCCGAAGCTGAAATTTTCTTTTTGATTGGCGGTACCCAGGTTAATTCAACGGTGATAGATGCTCTATGTGCAGGCTACGAAGGTGTAATTGCAGCAGATACAGCTCATATAGGTGTTCATGAATCGGGTGCAATTGAAGCTTTTGGTCATAAGGTTCTTACGTTACCTGGAAACAATAGCAAGTTAAGTGCAGATGCAATAGATGCATATATGTCTTCATTCCTAGCAGATGAGACATATCCTCACATGGTTCAGCCTCGTATGGTTTATATCACTTTCCCATCAGAATTAGGTACAATCTATTCAAGAAGCGAACTCGAAGCTATCTATAGTGTTTGTAAGAAATACGATCTTTATCTCTATATTGATGGCGCTCGACTAGGTTATGGTTTGATGTCAGATGCCTGTGATATTGATCTTCCTTTCCTGGCATCCCATTGTGATGTGTTCTATATCGGAGGAACAAAAGTTGGCGCTATGTTTGGTGAGGCTGTCGTCTTTACTAATACACGAGCACCAAAGGCTATGTTCACAATCGTAAAACGACATGGAGCCTTATTAGCTAAAGGAAGAATGCTTGGAATTCAATTTGATACACTATTTACAGATGACCTATATTTCAAAATATCTCGTCATGCCATAGAGAAAGCTTCGGAATTAGTACAGGTCTTTGAACGTCACTCTATACCAATTGGCATAGATTCACCTACAAATCAGCAGTTCGTAATTCTTTCGCCTGAACAAAAAGAAAAGTTAATGAAGAAAATAGCCTTTGAAGTATGGTCACCTATTGATGATAAACAGATCCTTTGCCGATTTGTTACCAGTTGGGCTACCACAAATGAGGATATTAAAGCTCTTGATGAAGCATTAATGTAAGAGGAAATATACTAACAACGTTCCCTGCAATAAAATAATTGCAGGGACGCCATATTTAAATTTCAAATGTTGAGTTTTATGACGGAATGTGTACATACCAAGTATTGCACCAATCGATCCGCCTATAGCAGCTAAAATCAATAGGGTTGCTTCAGATATGCGCCATTTAGCATGTTTAGCTTTCCATTTATCAATTCCATAGAAAATGAAAGTGACAATATTGAGCAAAATCCAACAAATGAAAATTTCCTTTTGCATAGTTTTTTAAACTTTTGCTTTTGCCTTCTGGCCAGTTTTCTTAAGGGGTTTACGACCTCTTTTCTTAGGCTCAACAGCAATCGATGGATGAAATTGAATCTGTTGCAGCTTATATTCACGAGGAGTAATTCCTACAATTTTGAAAAAAGCAGCATAGAAAGACTGTCGGTTTGAAAAACCAACCATATCGGCGACATCTTCCATCTTCAGATTACGATAGCGTTTATCAACCAAGATAGACATAGCCTCACGAATGCGATATTGATTTACATATGAAGTGTAGTTCAAATGAAATCTTAAATTTGTAACAGCAGAGATGTAGCGTGCATTTGTTCCCAACAGTTTGGCGAGTTCAACAGCACTGAAGTCCTTGTCTCTGAATTTCTTCTTGACAATTATGATCTCGTCAATTTTTGTTTCTAATTCGTCCATCAATTCAGGACTAATTGCAGAGCGGTAAGACGCCTCTTTCTCCTTAATTTCCGTAATGTTATACTTACTCATTTTATGTTAGCTTTTATATGGTGCTGCAAATATAATAAAACTTTTTTTAATCGGAGTAATATATTGTTGAAAAATATTTAAATTAGCACTCAGTTTTTAGAATTTCTATTTTTCTATTTACTCCCCAATGGTATTGTCCGATTTTTCCCGTACTACTAATTACTCGGTGACAAGGAATGATAATGGCTATAGGATTTTTTCCAACAGCGGTTCCAACTGCCCTTGATGCTTTTGGCATGCCAATTCTTTTAGAAATATCAGAATAACTTACAGTTGTTCCTGAAGGTATATTTAATAATTCACTCCATACACTGAATTGAAAATCTGTTCCATCTAGTTGAAGATAAATATCAGAATGTATTTCTTCTGGATGCTGGAGAAAATTGATTACGTCTATTTGGTATTTGTCCTTGTGTTCTTTAAAACTAACACCTTTGAATCTTTGAAGCAAAAGATCTGAAGGTGTTTGGTCGCTGTCAATAAATTCCAGCAAACAAACTCCTTTAGCTGAAGATGCTATAAGCATTTTACCAAAATGATAATTGAAAATACTGTAATTGATTATACTTTCTTTTTCCAATAACAATTTTTCAAGGTGTATAGTACACATAATTAATTTTCTACTTCTTTTATTATATTTTGTAATTCAAATAGTGGAAAATTCAAAATTAGTGCATTGTCCATAGCTTCATCACCTAAACTGTTGTCAAGAACAACCAGTGACAAAGATGCTTCAGCTTTCGTAACTAGATCAAGGATATCTTTACGCTCCTTATTATAGTTAAGTTTGCTAACATAAGTACGTTTAGCAATACTTTGACACCCTTTGATCCTTTCAAAGATTTCATGTGTGACCCTATATACCATGTTTAACTGTTGACTTTCGTAACCTATCATTAAAATTTTAATTCCAGATTCTTCTTCAATCGGACAAATTTTATGCTTTTCATTAGCGAATGCCTTAAGTTTTAAGTCAGCTTCTTGAGGAGTAAGCTGTGGTTGAGGTGCAGCTTCTTCCTGTACAACAGGTTGCTCTGGTACATCAGCTTGATCCTGTGCCCAAATTCCTAAAGAATTAAAAAGGCATAGTGCAATTAATAATATCCGTGTAATCATAGTTTCTTTCATGATAGTCATTTTTTAGGTTATATTATTCTCAGTTAATCTATTGATAGGATATTTCTCTATCCATTCAACTATTATGCATCATAAATGCTAAAAGTTATCTTCTTTTATTACAAGGCAAATATATAAAATATTTTTAATATACACACACATTTTGGTCAAAAAATATAGTTTCGTATCAAAAAAAATAGCTTCCCGATTCAAACATCGGAAAGCTATTATATCAAAGCAGTAAACTCTGTTACCGTATATTTTAAGTCTAGAGAATTTGTAATGTGCGAAATTAATAAATGTAATGCGAATGTTTTAACCTTTTAACAATACAAAGATACTATTTTTATAGATAGAATAGGGGGTAAATTCTATTTTTTAAGGTGGATTCACAATACAATCTACTTTTTGCGTGTCTATATCTATTTATTAGACATGTTAACTCGTCCGTAATTTGCAAATTCAGGCGCAACTAGATATTTGTACGTGAATTCGCAAATTTTGCAAAAAACGGCAATTATATTTTGCGCCTTTTTGGTATAAGAAGTAAATCCTTAGCAATCAATTAGTTACCTATTCTATATTATCACTTTTATAAAGATGGATACTATAGCTAATTAGCATACATTAGCTGGATAGCTTTAGGTCATTTTGGGTTATTCCTTATAGCAAAAAAATAACCCTTCTCCGAAATTGTATTCGAAGAAGGGTTTATAATTTCCGTAATATATTTCTGTAAATGGAGTCAACAGGAATTAATAACCGTAAGCTGCGCGAGCCATATCAAGCTGCTTCTGCTTGTATTCCTTTTCCTGCTCAACTTCCTTAGCTCTCATTTCTTGGTACTTCATAAACTGCTGTGGAGTAAGGATAGCCTTAAGACTCTGTTCATAATCTTTCTGTGTAGCATTCCACTTATCAGCAGAGATCTTGAAGTCATAGTTGACATCTTCGATAGACCATTTCTGGCTATCAGTCAAATTTAACTTCTTAGCGATTTTCTGTGACATTGGTGTGAAATCAGCTGCGGATGCACATACAACCATAGCCAAAGCTGCTAATGTGAGGATATACTTTTTCATAATTACTTCTGTTAAAATTTTACATTCGTATATTTTATTAAATCTTAGTACTGCAAAAATAGGAAGTATTTTCTGAATATCAAACAATATAAGCCAAAAACTTTCAATATTTAACTTATATTAAGAATACAAGGCTCACTTTTCTCTATTTTGCTAATTGTGTGCGCACCTAAATTAAACCATTAATGAATAACATCCTTTTGCTTCCACTCTACAATCTCCCCATATTTTCTAAGTTTTTCTAGGTCCATTGTCTTTTTATTACCAATAAGTACAATGCAAGTGGGTTGATCTTTGATATACTTATCGTAAAACGACTTCAAATCTTCAAGTGTTATACTTGGTAAAAGTTCTGCTATTTTTGCTCTTGGATCTTGCTTATATCCATGCACATTTGCATTACCAATAGTAGAAGGTAAATACCTGAAGGATGGATAGTAATTGTTGATTTTGGCTAAACTTATATTTTTGTTGGAAAGGAACATACTTTCTCGTAATGGCATGGTCTTATTTAAAGAATCCAAGACTTCAAGTACACTCATTGTTTTGTCTGACTGAGTTCCAGCTATTGCATAAAGAGAATTTGGTTGATCAGAATGTCTTTCAGAAGATAAAATTATTCCACCTTGCGCACTATAGGCAAGAGAACGAAATTCTCTGATTTCTTGAAATACAAGACTGTTCATTCCTGCACCATAGTAATTGCTAAATATAGTAGCAATTGCTCTATCACGTGGGTTCGTGATAGGCTTCATACTTGTCCAACTAATAACAATATTCTGACGTGACTTTGGCATGTCATATATATATAAGGTAGGAATAGTATGTTCAATCATCTTTCTGGTTTTATCAATATAGGCATTCTTCGCATTTTGGATTGGAAAATTTTGCTCGATTTCTGCAGCAACTTCTTCAATCGGTTTCTTTCCACTATAGGCAATAGTGATCTCATTCTTCTGTATATCCTCAAAATAATCTAGAAGTTCTTTGCTCTTCAGTGACTTAATTTCAGAGGTAGATAGCTGTTTCAAATAGGGACTGTTGTCACCATACTTTAGTTTGCTTAATAGTATACTTATCATCTCTTCACCAATTTTGGAAGTAGCTCTTTGTTCTAAGGATTTCATACTTGCAATATCCTTAATTTTCTTCGCATTGCCCTTTGCATGGAGCATAAAGTTATGAGCTAATGCTAAAACTTTCTGAAGATCCTTTTCGTAACCCCTAAGTTGAATAGTAAATGTTTCGTCATCACAATCGAAATTCATCGTAGCTCCCAAATTATGAAAAGCTGATTTCAACTGTTCCAAAGATAGTGAATCGGTCCCCAATTTATTCAGATAATCAGCCACCTCACCATATACAGGCTTATTGTTCTTTCCCACATTATATATAATGTCGAGATGGAAGATGTCATTATATGGGTTATCTACACAATAAAGATTGACTAGCGGACGAATTTCCTTATGACTTGCATCCGTATCAAAATTCAATAGTCGAGGAGATTGCTCTAGAACAGACATCTTTGCTAACTGTTGAGCATATTCTGATTGCTTACCGCTATTGTTAGACTTTATAGGTTTATATCCAGGTTGTGAAACTTTATCCTTTGGATAATTTCCATATTTCTTATCCAACTTCAGATAATTCTGATTGAAATATTCTTTAGCAACCTTAATGATATCCTCTTTTGTCAACGACTTAATCTGATCAACATCCTTTAAATAGTCATTCCAGTCTCGAAATTCATTTCCATATACATCCACCATTTTCTCTCCTCTGGAAGTAACATTTTCCAATTCACTTTCCATTATCTTAATGCGGTTTCGTTTGCAGGATTCAAAGAATTCATCAGAGAAATCGCCAGATTTCAGACGGTCGATTTGCTTCCAGCAAAGTTGGTTTGCCTTTTTCTTTGAACCAAAGGGTAAGCTTGGTACAAAACCAAAACCCATTAAGCTCGCTTTTGCCAAAGCAAACTTAGTTGCACCTGCAGCCATCATTTTTCGATTAGTCACAAGATTATTCAAAAGGCCAGTTTCATCGTCATTATATAACATTTCAAGTGCGACATTTATAGCCTGCTCATCTTTGTCACCTGCTAGAGGGGCCTTAAAGATATATCCCTGCGCCTTTACGATTGGATAAGGTATTTTTACTTTTACTTCCTTACCATTATAATCCTGTTGATTAATTTTCTCTCTTATTGGCAGTTCTCCCTGTCTCAGTCTTCCAAAGGTATTCTCTATAACAGCTTTAATACTATCAGCATTAAAGTCACCACACAGAATGAGTGCCATATTGTTAGCTACATAATAGCGATTGAAGAATTCCGTCATCTCATCTAGTCGAGGATTCTTCAAATTCTCGGTTGTACCAATGAGTGAGGCACCATAAGGTGAATTAGGAAATACTTCTGGTTGAACATACTCTTCTAATCCGCCGATGATATTATCAAATCTCCGATTCTTCTCTTCATAAACAGCCTCAAGTTCCCCCTGGAAGAGTCGGAATACAGGATGAATAAGTCGGTCACTATTTATTTGAAGCCACTGATGAATGAATTGCGGTGAGAATTCATTATAATAATAGGTGTAATCAAAAGTTGTTGCAGCATTGAGATGAGTACCCCCGTAAGTTGCTATAAGATTGTCAAATTCATTTGGAATTGTATATTCGGCAGCACGAAGTGAGATTCTGTTAATCTCCTTTTGAATTTCATTTCTTCTGCCTTCATCTTTTGTTAAACTCAGTTCCTTATACTTATTGCTGATAGAATCGAGATAGGGCTTCTCCTTCTCATAGTCGATAGTTCCAATTTTGTCGGTACCCTTAAAAAGGAGATGTTCAAGATAATGGGCTATACCTGTACCAGGACAATCAACACCTCCAGCTCTTACCACAACAGCACCATAGATTTTAGGCTGATGATGATCCTCGTTTAACCATACAGTCAAACCATTTGGTAATTTGTACTCGACTACTTTCAGAGGGTTATTTTCTGCTCTACTAATAGTGATAGACAATAGTAGGACAAGGGTGGTTAAAAATCTAAAGTTCCAATTCGCTCTCATAAATTACAATTTTTATTCTGAGTGCAAAAGTACAATATATCTGCCAATTTATTATGCGAAACTATTCAATTCTTTATATTTTTTGTACTAGAAGAACAGTATTTTAATTATGTAAAAAATGATTCCGATTAACTACATTTATATAACGGTAACGATTTTGAAACCCAATAATTTGCGATTTTTCTATATTTTATGTAAGTTTGCAACATTAATTCCTAAATTATGAAAAAATATCTAGCATTACTATTTTTAGCCACAATCTGTTTTAACAGTTCGGCTCAGATTTCTAAGAAAATTCCATTTGTTTATGACTCAGAATCATCCATCAAGGAATATCCTGAGTTAAATATGTTGGGTATAGATCAACTTAAAGAGCAAAAAGAGTTACCTAACCCGTTATTGATGTGTGACGGAAAAACAAAAGTAACCAATTTATTTGAATGGAAAAAGCGAAGGGAAGAAATAGCCCAGATGATTCAGTATTACGAAATTGGTGAGAAGCCTAAAGTTTCATTGAGCGATATTCATGCAGAAATGTCGGGAGATACACTCAAGGTCACCGTAAACGTAAATGGTCAATCGCTTCTAATCACATCTGTTATCTCCTATCCAAAAGGTAATGGTCCCTTCCCTTTAATGATTGGAACAAGTCACATCTCACTTCCAAAGGATATCTTCGAGAATCGTCCGATAGCCTTAATGACCTTTCATGAGGCTCAGGTGAATAACTATTCTCAATTTGGAAAGCCTTCAGGAAGAGGCAATTATCCTTTCGACCGACTTTATCCTAATTTAAAGGAGAATGGCGCCTACAGTGAATGGGCATGGGGATTAAGTAGATTGATAGATGGTCTGCAACTTTTGGGAAGCAAGAAAACCAAGATAGATATGAAACATATCGGTGTTACAGGATGCAGCTATGCTGGGAAAATGGCCCTTTTCTGTGGAGCCTTTGATGAGCGAGTTGCCTTAGTCATTGCACAGGAACCTGGTGGAGGAGGGGTAGCAAACTGGAGAACTTCACATCAGATGAAGGGCGTTGAGGATCTCGATCATACTGATTATCATTGGTTCAAAGAAAGTCTAAAAGAAAACTTCCATGGCGACAGTGTCTATCGACTGCCTTATGATCACCATGAATTAGTTGCTATGGTATGTCCTAGGGCCTTTCTGATGTTGGGAAATACCGACTATCCTTGGTTAGCTGATCCTTCTGCAGAAGTCTCAATGAAAGCCGCGATGAAAGTATGGGAAAAATTAGGTGTCGCCAATCGAGTGGCTTATAGTATTAGAGGTGGACACCCACACTGTCAATTACCAAAAGAACAATATGGAATTGTAGAGGATTTTATCGATCGATTCCTCTTAGGGGAATAAGATTTTAACTCAGTTCTTGCCAATTACCCGTTTGCCGGTGACTAAAGAAACAGTCTATGAGGCGGAAATAACTATTGGCAAGAACTGATATTATATGTTTGATTAGCATCTTAATCCTGCAGAGGAGCACTTTTCAACTGCTCCAAAGCACGGCAAAGCTGATCAGGACAAGAGGTACCTTTGTTGCCACAACGAATACCATTGACTCTTTCTATTACCTTGTCGATAGGCTGACCTTCAACTAGTCTGCAGATACCCTGCAAGTTACCATTGCAGCCACCCAATACCATTACTTGTTGAATAATGTTGTTTTCATCGGCTGTAACATCCATAAACTGAGAACAAACCCCTTGAGGTTTGTACATAACGTGCTTTGTTTTCATCTTCCTTATAATTAATGATTGCAAATTTACAAAAAGTTTGCGAAATAAAAAAAATAATCGTAATTTTGCATTCGTATTTTAGGATTAAACCGTTCATCTTCATTATTTATAAGATTGTTATTCAATGAGTTCATCTTCTTCGCTGAAAAAACAGCTTAAAGTTCTAACTATCCCCGTTTTTATTGAGATAGCACTTGTGATGCTGTTAGGAGCAGTTGATACAATTATGCTAAGTCGCTATAGCGATAATAGTGTAGCTGCTGTCGGTCTTGACAATCAGCTTATGTCGCTCATCTTCTTAGTATATGAATTCTTCTCAATGGGTGCAGCCATACTTTGTGCGCAATATATAGGTGCAGGCCTAAAACAACGGCTAGTCCAGGTTGTCGGCGTTGCTATTGTTGTCAATCTCTTACTGGGATTAGGGGTGAGTTTCCTGCTTTACACATTTTCCCATCCATTATTGGTACTAATGGGATTACGTCCGGAATTAATGGGAGATGGACTTATCTATTTGAAAATAACAGGTTCGCTATCTTTCTTTCAGGCATTATCTCTTACTTTCTCAGCTTCTCTTAGAAGTGCTGATAAAGTTATTTACCCGATGGTTGTTACGAGTATAGTTAATATACTAAATATTTTTGGAAACTACGTACTTATCTTCGGAAAGTGGGGATTTCCACAGTTGGGTGTAGAGGGAGCAGCTATCTCTACAGCAGCAAGCCGAGCTTTTGCTACTCTTCTGTTGTGCATTATACATTTCAGAGTACATATTCCATCTTTTCCAAAGAAATATTTCCGACCATTCCCTTGGGATGAATTCAAGAATTTATTGCACATCGGAATACCTTCAATGAGCGAACAAATTTCCTATTGCTTATCTCAGGTTGTCATCACTTACTTTATTAATAAAATAAGTAATGAGGCTTTGGCCGCTCGCACTTATTGTGCGAATATTATCATGTTCACTTATTTATTCTGTGTGAGTATAACCCAAGGAGGAGATATACAAGTTGGGCACCTTGTTGGCCAACTCCGGCATCGTGCCGCATTTATTCTTGGCAATTATTTCTATCGATTATCACTCATTATCACTCTCACAGCATCAGCTGTACTTATTTTGTTGGGACGTCCAATACTTGAGGCCTTAACCGATAATCAGGAGATTATTACTATGGGAGTATGGATATTTGTTATCGACTGGTTCCTGGAAATAGGACGTGCATCGAATATCTTTGCCGGAAGTACGCTTCGTGCTACAGGCGATGCAATATATCCAGTGATAGTTGGCTTAATATTCCAATGGAGCATAGCTGTAGGACTCAGTTATGTTTTAGGAATTACCATGGGATTTGGTTTAATAGGTATGTGGATTGGTTTTGCTCTCGACGAGAATATTCGAGGCGTGATTCTTACCCGAAGATGGCGATCGTTGAAATGGAAAACTAAAGGATTTGTAAAGTAGAATAGTAATACTGTAGGCTTTGCAGTGATATTGAAAAGCCTTGTAGTCGAACTGCATAGGTCTTGCAGTAATGTTAAAGGATTAACATTTTGGCAAAAAGAAATCCCTCAAGAAGGCATAACACCTTCCGAGGGATTCATTGCTAAACATCCAACAGTAATTGTGGAGTATTCAACAAAAAGTATTAATAACCATAAGCTGCACGTGCCATATCAAGCTGGCGCTGCTTATACTCTTTTTCCTGCTCAATTTCCTTAGCTCTCAGCTGCTGATATTTCATAAACTGCTGAGGTGTGAGAACTGCCTTAAGACTCTGCTCGTAGTCCTTCTGGGTAGCATTCCACTTATCACCAGAGTTCTTATAGTCAAAATCGATATCCTCGATAGACCACTTCTGCTCCTCTGTTAATTTTAGCTTTTTCGCAATACTTTGAGACATTGGGGTAAAATCGGCTGCTGAAAGACTCATAGCCATTACCAATGCAGCGAATGTTAAAAATAAATGTTTCATAATTGCTTGCTATTAAAAGTTCATTACATTACATATCGATCCAATTATCGACATGGCAAATATACATATTTATATAATAGACTGCAAGAGTAGCCATTAACTATTTTTATAAAATTACGAATTATTAACAATGTGTGCGCAAACATAATTTAGTTCTATAAAAAAGGAGCATCCCATGGATGGATGCTCCTTGATACACAAAGTATAACCAAAGAATAACTTTCTAGTAGCCTGGATTTTGCATTTTTTGTTTTTCCTCGCTTGATAAAGCTGCACCATTTTCGTTGGTAATTGCATCGAGGAATGACTGAGGAATAGGGCGATAGTAATGTGTATTTGCCTTAAATTCTCCAATTCCACGAGTTACACCATCATTGAAAGCATGCCAGCGTGCATCGAGTGTACGAGTACGACTCAGATCTTCCCATCGATGACTTTCACCTATCAACTCACGTGTGCGTTCATTAAGAATGAATGCAAGCACTTTCTCTGCATCTGTATTCAACTTCAACTTCTCATAGATTGGCATATCTACAGGAGAGTTCAAGATATCGTCCACACTATTCAAGTGCATTTTAGATTTTGTTTCCTCGGTTGTAACCGCAATATTATTACTTTCATAATAAGTATTGCTTGGCATATAGATAGCACCATCTGCACTAAATCCGCCACCCTTACCAGAGCAAACATCATTAGTCTTATATGCCTGTCCTCCATCCACATGGGCAGCTCTATCCTCATCAGTAGCATAACCAGCACGATCACGTACCATATTTAAATAGGTAATAGCATTGCTGTAATCGCCCTTGCGAGCATAAGCCTCTGCCACCATCAGAACATCATCAGCTGAACGAGCGATAATAGCATCACGTGTACCAAACTGAGATGCAATTGCATTTCTTGCACCATCACGGAACTTACTAAGTGCTACAGAGCGAAGATGTGGAGTGATGCGGTAATAGTTACCTGGAGCAGTATTAGGATCTGTACCCCAATTTAAACTCTTATCCTCATCAAGATATCGAACATAAGTGTGAGCTGCCTCATATTTACCAGTTACTGTATTGATTACCTGAAGTTCATTAGAAGTTTCTTTCTTTACAACTTTATAACGTGTATCACCAGGATTGTTTACAATATACTTCAAGCCAAGGTCACCGCCAACAAATCGCTTTGCTGGATTGAGAATAGTTTTTCCATCTGTTGTTTCTGCACGGTTACTTTTCTCATTCCATACAATAGAGCGAGGAAGCTGACCGCTTTCTACCATTTCACGAGTAACTTTGGTCAAATCCCATTCTGAATGAGCCTTTTCACCGCTTACCCAATATACACCTGCTGGTGCATATCCACCATTAATATCACTTTCACCCCAAGTAGGAGCATCAGCAGTACTGTTACAACCATATTTAGTAATGAAACTCTTCCAGAAGCGAGAATCGTTTACACGGTCGAAATCTTGCATGGTATATTCGGTTGCACTTACATAAGAGAACTCTCGATCACCAGAGATATCACGTTTACAACCAGAAAGGTTCTGATATACAGATGGATAATATAGGTGCATCTGATTTCCAAAACGTCCCCAGGTAGACTGATCATTTGAGAACTGAGCAGAAAGAACAACCTCGGATACTTTCTCGTTAGCTCCATCAGGAGTCTTGAAATCCCAAAGCTCCTGGAAGTTCTTTACCAATGGGTGAGCTTCAACCACCTCATTGCCATACTTAATGACAGCTTCCAAATCGGAACTCTTTGTACTTGAGTTCCAACTATTGTATGCCTCAGAAGCTCTGAACAAATGAGCCTTAGCTAGGAAATGAGCTGCAGCATACTTTGTTAAACGGCCAAACACAGATGGTTTTTCTGGAAGAAGATTATAAGCCTGCTCAAAATCAGCAATAATCTGCTTGTAGCATTCCTCCTCACTATTACGGGTAAAGTGAGTTTCTACACCATCTGAAGGAGTTAGTTTCAAAGGTACACCACCAAATTGTTTTACCAACTCAAAATATGCATAAGCGCGGAAGAAATAACCCTCACCTAATCGCGTATTATATTCAGCGTTGTTCTTCTCATAATAGGTAGGAACATTAGCAATCATAATATTTGCAGGCTCTACTAATCCATAGTAGTTATCCCACAAAGGTTGGTTAGCTCCTGTTTCCTGAGAGTTCAACGTTTCACCATAATGATTGTATGCAGGCATCTGGTTATTGGCATCTGTAAACTCATCCGTGCCCATGTTATAACATTCAATTGCCCATACGTAATTGAACTTAAATTTCAATTTCTGATAAGCTCCAATCGAAAGCTCGTCAATACCAGACTGGGTTTTGAAGTAGTCCTTGCTAGGAGAAGTAATCTGCTCCTCGTTCAGAAAATCTTCGCTACAAGATGTCATACCACCCAGTACTCCCGAGGCTATAGCAGCGACTAATATTTTATTTAATTTCATAATATAGAATCTTTATTAAGTTAGAAACCTACGTTAAGACCGAAAACAAAACTACGGATGGTTGTAGAAGAACCATAAGTAGTAGAATTGTTATCATAGTTCAGCATATCAGTATCCAACCACTTGCAAGACTTATAGATGGTGAATGGGTTCTGAGCCTGAACATAAAGCTTAACTGAGTTAAGACCGATTGGCTTCAACTGTTTTGCATTGAAGGTGTATCCTAATGAGATATTACGCATTTTTACGAAAGAACCCTTTTGATAGTTCATACTTGATGCATAGGTATCCGCTGCCTGACCAGTTGTGCCAGGTCCATAGTATTCGGCGTCTTCGTTAATATCCTTTATCCAGTAGTCAAGCTTGCGCATCATATAGCGACCATTAAGGGTTGCTGAACCCTGTGGAACGGTAAAGCCAGCACGAGCAACCATGAAGAAACTTAAGTCAAACTGCTTGTAGGTAAAGGTATTCTGCCAACCACCTGTCCAGTCTGGACGCACGTGACCAACAATCTGACGGTCTTCTGCATCAATCTTTCCATCAGCTTTGACATCCTTTACTTTAATTTGTCCTGGTTTACGTCCATACTTAGCAGCTTCTTCAGCCTCGGATGATTTCCATATACCATCGTATATGTAATCATAGTATACACCAATACGCTCACCAACAAAAAGTCGGTCGTTGATATTCTTGTCGGCACCATTTGCAAGTTTCTCGATCTTATCACGATCCATAGACCATGTAAGGGTAGAATTCCAAGTAAAGTCCTTAGTTTTAATAGGGATGAAATTCAATTGAAAATCAACACCCCATCCTGATGTCTCACCAACATTAGCATAAGTAGAAATATAACCCGTGAGAGAAGGAATTGTAGTTGGCAACAAAAGGTCGGTGGTTTTTGTCCAGTAGAAATCAACACTACCATTGATTCTTCCGTCAATGAAACCATAGTCGATACCTAAGTTATACTGAGTTGTTTTTTCCCATCCTAGATCCTTATTCGCCATCTTTGAAGGATTCTTTGCAGAAGGATCTGATGGAACATAGCCAATTACAGAGTTACCTCCACCAAAGTTATAGTAAAGAGCATCAGCAGCACCCTTAGTGCTATATGCGCTAATAGCAGCATTACCTGTAATACCATAACCAAAGCGGAATTTCAACATGCTCAGCCATTTTGCATTCTGCATAAAGTTTTCCTGGTCTACACGCCAACCTAATGCTACAGAAGGGAAAGACGCCCATTTATGACCAGGTGAGAGAACTGAGCTACCATCCCAACGAACAGATGCTGTGAGAAGATACTTGTCGCCATAGTTATAATTACCACGAATCAAATAAGATGTCACACTACTTTCGGTCAAACCTGAACCAAAAGCTGATGGCTCACTAGCAGAGCCAAGATTATACCATAACTCTTTTGCTGTATGAACATTAGCAGAAGTTGAAAGACCATCATAATGATATCTAGAGGCACTCTGCATCAATGTAAAGCCAAGATGATGTGAAGCTATATTCTTGTCAAAGTATACAAGGTTATCGAGTGTCCATGAACGATAGTCATCCTTCGAATCTGTCGCTTTGTTGTTGCCATCACCATTGATACCCTCGGCAGCATTGGCAACGCCAAGATTATAGTGACGAAGCTCAGGGCCAAACTGAATGCGATAACGTAAGCCCTCTAATGGCTGATACATCTTTCCAAAGTTCAATTCACCATATACACTTCCGTTGAAGCGGAATGTACGACGAGTGTTCTTATTGTACTGTATCTCATTGATAGGGTTGATTATGTTGATATCACCATTTGGCAAACGAAGATAGTTCCCATTTGCATCATAAGGTACAGTCCAAGGCAACATCGCACGAAGTGCTCCATAGTAATCACCAGCACCTGTTACAGATTTAGAGAAATTATAACCATATTCCTGATGACCATAGCTTAGATTGGCAGTCATACCCATAGTGAAATATGGGAGTGCAACTATTTCTGCTGAAGTATTACCAGTTAAGCGCTCGAATGACTGACCAGGCTGAGTTCCATCCTGCTTTAAGTAACCGAAAGAAGCATAAACCTTACTGCGGTCAGATCCGCCACTAACACTCAAGGTATGATCTTGAGTAATACCTGTTTGTTTACCCTGACCAACCCAATCATATGAACCTACATTGGCAGGATTGTATGAACCACCAGACCAAGCTTTTTCAATATTAGCCCAAGAAGCATCAACACTACCAAACAACTTTTTATCAAGATCATAATTTGGTGTCATTGCAGCATTCTTGTCACCATAGGTGTTGTTGTTATATGCAGCATAACGTGCATAATCCAACCACTCTGAGGCACTCATAAATTCGGTAACTTCATCAATGTTTGAAATGGTAACGCTTCCAGCATAGTTAATTGAAACTTTACCCGACTTACCTTTCTTTGTAGTAACTAATACAACACCATTCGCACCTCTTGAACCATAAATAGCAGTAGCAGAAGCATCCTTTAAAACTTCCACAGACTCAATATCTTGTGGATTGATACCGTCAATACCATTGCTCTGCATGACCATACCGTCTACAACATACAGTGGAGCATTGGAAGCACCAATGGAACGCGTACCACGAATCGAAATGGCGCCAATAGTACCCGGACGCTGAGAGTTGGTGATATCCACACCAGCGCTCTTTCCCTGCATACCCTCAAGGGCATTAGTAACAGGCATTGTGGTGAGGTCTTTGCTGCTCAAGTGAACCAATGAACCCGTCACATCACTCTTGCGCTGAACACCATAACCCACAACGATGATTTCGTCAAGATTCTGGTTGTCTTCCTCAAGTCTGATGCTGAGGATAGTTTTGCCATTTGGCTGAAGTTGTTGTGTTTTGAAACCAACATACGATACTTGGAGGGTAGCATTAGATGGTACATTGCCAATGATAAAGTTACCATCCATATCAGTGGTTGAACCATTGGATGATCCTTTTACTTGTACACTTGCGCCAATAATTGGCTCCCCATTTCCATCTACGACTGTACCTGTAATCTTATTCTGCGCTAGGGCAAGGGTAGAACTTACCGCTAATAAGAGTACAACTGTCGCTAGTCTGTGAATCCAGTTTTCACCAGACCTACTAGAATGTTTACTCATGTTTTGTTTGTTATTTAGGTTGTTGATTAAATTGTCCTTAGCATTAATTTTTCATGCTATTACAAAAATTTCTCTACTATTTTGTTCTTAGTCGAATAATTATGTTCTTCTTTTCTCGAGTGCAAAACTAATTGAATTTTTCATAAACAAACTATAAGAATTGGGATAAAATCCTATAATTTTTGATATTTATGTCATTTAATTATTCTTTACAGCCAAAAATATCATATAAGTTCTTTTATAATTAGGTACATATACGTGTTATTATTATATAGGCTTATCTATCAGTAATTTACAAAAACAACAAAACAGAATTACTTATATTGAAGTTGCATAAATCACCCATTTTAACACAGAAAAATATATAAATGATTTATGTAATTCAAAGAAAATCAATCATCTATCGAATAATTATTTGCTAATGGTGAATGTAAATATTAATCCACTATTAGCGCCGTTCTTTACCATTATTTTACCATTATGTAGTAATACTGCATTCTTCACAATGGCAAGTCCTAATCCTGTACCTCCCATTTTCCTGCTTCTTCCCTTATCTACACGATAGAAACGCTCGAAAAGACGAGGGAGATGAGGTTCTGGAACACCTACGCCATTATCAGCAAAAGTGAATTTCCATTCTTCTGGTTGTTCTTCTGCCTCCAAACTAACAGTTGTATTTACACCTGCATAAGCAATAGCATTATCCATCAAGTTTCGGAATATACTATAAATTAAAGAACGATTACCTTTAACGATAATAGAATCGGGCAGAAAGTTCTTGAATTGCATTTTATGAGTTTCCAACTGAAGCGCTGTTTCCTTGTAAATATTAGCAACTATCTCAGATATATTAATTTCCTCGAATCCCTGCATATCAGGGGCGTCATCTAACTTATTCAATGTTGAAATATCTCTAAGTAGAGAGGTTAGACGTTCACTCTGAGCATAACAGCGTTCTAAAAATTGATGCTTAATAGAATTATCCATTTCCGGATTATTCAAGATAGTTTCCAAAAAACCTTGAATACTTGCTACAGGGGTTTTGAGTTCATGAGCAACATTCTGGGTGAGTTCACGCTTTAGTTGATCTTGTTCTTGGCGTGTGCTTTGTAAACGGCGATAGATTTTAATAATTCGTTCGGCTATTTCACCTAATTCGTCATTAGGAAAATCTATAAGATCATCTGTATCCAGACTTTCATTATGATCGGCCCTCCAGGCGAAAATGCGCAGCTTGTTGATGTTCTGTCCCAGACTATTCGTAAATCGGAAGAGAAAAATCGTGAGCAAAATAATAGCAATCACCGCAAACCAAATATAATGTTGGTCAGCCTCCAATGATTTCGACAAGTCATCATCGTAGGGGAGGGCAGTTCGAATAACATAACCTTCTTTGGGGAAATAAGTGGCACTATAGAAATAATCAACTTTCAGAGTATTGGATTTTCTGTCAACAGTAGATCCTTCACCCGTTGTAAGCGCCTGAATAAATTCTGTTCGATTGGAATGGTTAGTTATATGGTCATAGTCCTTTCTGAGGTTATCATAGAAAACTCTTCCATTTTTATCAATCAGAGTAACGCGAATATTCTTTTCATAATTCTTCTTTACATATTCATTTAGAGTCTTCTCACTTTTGCTTCCAAGGTATTTCAACGACACATTCATACGGTCATTATAGTCCTGCAAACGAAGATGTAATGTTTCAACCTTATACTGTTTCTCACGATTTTGTTGAAAAACAATAAAGGCTACAGCGAAAAGCAAGAAGATGCTTACAACACTGAGATAGAGTTTGTTACCAATCGACAACTGCTTCATTATGCGTCAAAATAATAGCCGAATCCCAATCGAGTAGCAATGCAAGAAGCATAACTGCCAATTTTCTTTCGTAATCGGGTAATATTCACATCAACAGTACGGTCGAGAACTAAAACATCACTTGGCCATATCTTTTCAATCAGTTCCTGTCGGGAGAAAACTCGTCCCTTCTCCTTAAGCAATAGTTTCAGCAACTCAAACTCTGTTTTAGTAAAAGAAACTTCCTCATCATCAACATTGACTGTTTTCTTGTCAAGATTTACAATCAATCCTTGATAGGTAAGAATATTCGCCACTTCTGTAGCTGGCATCTTTTCACTGGTGCGACGCAGAACCGCCCGTATACGCACAAGTACCTCTCGAATGGAAAATGGTTTGGAAATATAATCATCAGCGCCCAAATTGAACCCTGTTACCATATCGTTTTCAGTGTCTTTTGCTGTAAGAAAGATTATTGGAAGATGCGAAGTGGCTGGTTCGTCCTTCAGTTTCTTGGCAAGTGCAAACCCACTCATGCCACCCATCATTACATCCAGAAGCAACAAGTCGTAAGCAGCAATATCTGTCTCAAGTGCTTCCTCTGCAGAATAGGCGGTATCAACTTTATAGCCTTCGGTTTCAAGATTGAACTTCAAAATCTCACAGAGATCTTCCTCGTCATCCACCACCAGTATATGATAATCATATTCTTCCATATTGCAAAGATAATAAAAATAATGGCAAAACGTATTTCAAAGTTGTTACATTTGTATTTGTAACAGAAATGAAATATTACTGTTACAATCCTGTAATAAACTCCTACTACCTTTGCATTGAATTTAGGATATAACATATGGAAACAATTTATCTGTTTATAGTTGTCTTTCTGCTTTGTTTGGCAGTATTTGGACTTTTCGTGGGAGTCAGCAATGATGCAGTGAACTTCCTTCAGTCGGCAGTAGGTGCTCGAGCTGCAAAATACAATACGGTATTAGTTTTTGCTTCTGCTGGTGTTATCTTAGGAGCTATTCTATCTACAGGAATGATGGATGTTGCCAGAAATGGTATCATGACTCCACAATATTATTCCTTTGCCGAAGTAATGACAATCTTTCTGGCGGTGATGGTTACAAATGTACTTGTTTTGGATGTATTCAATTCATTAGGAATGCCAACATCTACGACAATTTCTCTGGTTTTCGGTTTACTAGGAGCAACCTTCACTATTGCAACACTAAAACTTATCAGTGATCCTTCGCTTGATTATAATAGTCTGCTCAACTCAGGACAGGCGTTGAGTATGATTATTGCAATTTTCGTAAGTGTTGCATTTGCCTTTGTTTTTGGATGGGCGATCATGTGGTTTAGTCGCATCGTTTTTACCTTTAACTATAAAGCTCACTCCAAATACTCCATCGCAATTTTTGGTGGCATTGCCTTTACAGCACTTGCTTATTTTATATTTTTAAAGGGTGTAGGGAACAGCCCTTACATATCTCCTAATATACGTCAATGGATTCTTGATAATACGACGTTACTCTTACTTCTCACATTTCTTGGTTCTGCAGTTATTACGGAATTGCTTCACCTTCTTAATGTTAATACTGAAGTTTCGCAAGTGAATAACGATTCATCAAGCGACGTTTAGATTATTCATTTTATACAATTTCCGGAACTTTGGATTATCA
>CAJOPE010000121.1 GCA_905236815.1 uncultured Prevotella sp.
AAATACTCTCAAAAAATGAAATAATATTCAACGTGTAGACTTTTTCAGCAGCCTCGATCTCCCCCGCAAGCGGGGGAGAAATGCTGCTATTTAACTCTCTAAAAAACTTAGAGAAGTCCAACTATCTCTTCGAGATATTTCTTATCCACTTCATTAAAGGTATTGAGCTCAGTGCTGTCGATATCGAGCACGCCAATCACCTCATTTCCCTTAAAAACAGGAACAACGATTTCGCTTCGGCTCTTGCTGCTGCAGGCAATATGACCAGGAAATTGCTCCACATCTGGAACAATAATGGTCTTTTCCTCTGCCCATGAAGTACCACAGACACCCTTACCCTTCTTGATGTGCATACAAGCCACAGGTCCCTGGAAAGGGCCCAACTGAAGTTCGCCCTCCTCCACCATGTAGAAACCTACCCAGAAATAACGATCAGGGAAGGTATCGTGCAAAGCTGCAGCTACATTTGATAAAACAGAAACTCGATTTTTCTCGCCAGCTATCAAAGCAGATACCTGACTTACCAGTAATTTATATTTCTCTTCCATAATATCTACCAAAAAGCGTATCAAAAAAGAAGAATAGAATAATCGTATAAAAGAATAAGAGCCATTACTTGGTATTCTGATTTTCAAGCATTTGGCTTTTATTCTAAGCAAAGCGATTATTCTCTTACACCTCGTTTTTAGATTTTTGCAACCTCGTTAGTTAAATCCACAAACTGCTGAATAGTAAGCTGTTCTGGACGCTTCGTCATCAGTTCACCCTCGAAGAAAGATGCATCCGGCATGTGATCCTTAGAGAACATCTGCTTAATGCTCACACGCAACATCTTGCGACGCTGATTGAAAACCGTCTTCACCAGACGCTTGAAAAGCACCTCATCGCATCCGAGATCGGTCACATCATTGCGGGTCATTCGGATAACGGCACTCTTCACCTTTGGTGGAGGGTTGAAAACATTCTCATCCACCGTGAAGAGATACTCCACATTATACCAAGCCTGAATGAGCACACTCAAAATGCCGTATGCCTTATTGCCCGGCTGAGAGGCCATACGCTGAGCCACCTCGCGCTGAATCATACCCGTACAGCAAGGAATCAAATCCTTGTTATCAAGCATTTTGAAGAAAATCTGTGAGGAGATATCGTATGGATAATTGCCCGTAAGAACAAAAGGCTGACCATCGAAAACCTTGGTCAAATCCATTCTAAGGAAGTCCTCGCCAAGAATATCCTCCCTCATCAAAGGGAAGTTCTCGTGAAGATAAGCCACCGACTCCGAGTCGATTTCCACCACCTTCACCTTGCGAGACTTATCGACAAGATACTGGGTGAGCACACCCATACCTGGTCCCACCTCGAGAATAGGAATCTCTGGACAAGCATCAACTGTATCAGCAATGCGCTTGGCTATATTCAAATCGGTCAGGAAGTGCTGACCAAGATTTTTCTTTGGACGAACTTGTTTCATGCTGCAAAAATACGAAAAAAAGACTGAAACCATCACTGATTCCAGCCTTTTTATTTATTCTGTCTTAAACTTAATCTCGTTTTTTAAATAAAGTTTATCGAGCTTTACTTGCTCTGACTCATTTGGTTAATTGCGATTGCAACTGTTGTTGCACAAGCCAGCACTCCTGTACCGAGTGCCATAAATGTAATAATTGTCATCATCTTTCTACTTTCTTTATTATCTTAAAATTCATATTCGGCCTCTTTTTGACCGTCTCAATTCTTTTATGCAATGCAAAGTTACTTGGTTTTTATCCATTTAGCTATAGATTTTAGCAAAATTATGTTTCTTAGCATATTTTCTTGATATTAATCAATCGATTTGTGCGCTAATTCTCTAAAACTTACTATCTTTGCATTTCAAATGGAACAAAAAAAGTTAGTCAACAATATATTTAAAGTGGTGGTATCTCTCGCCTTGGGCGGTGCCATCCTATATTGGATGTATCGAGGTTTCGATTTCAAGAAAGTGGAACAGGTGTTGCTCCACGAAATGAACTGGACCTGGATGCTGCTGTCGTTTCCTTTCGGTATCCTTGCGCAGATGTTCAGAGGATGGCGATGGAAACAGACACTCGAACCGGTAGATGAGCATCCGAGAACATCGGTATGCCTCAATTCAATTTTCCTAAGCTATGCGGTAAGTCTGATTATTCCACGTATCGGCGAATTCGCCCGATGTGGCGTGCTGAAGCGATGGGACAAAGTCTCCTTTCCGAAAGCCATCGGAACCGTGGTTACCGAAAGAGCTATCGACTCTCTGCTGGTGATGGGCATCACCGTGCTCACCTTCCTGCTGCAAATTCCAGTCTTCCTTACCTTCTTCGACAAGACCGGCACAAGCATGGACAGCATCTTCGGCAAATTCACCACCACAGGCTATATCGTCACCATTATCTGCGGCATCGCCGTGCTCATCCTTTGCTATCTCTTGCTGAAGAAGCTCTCTATATATAATAAGGTGAAAGCAACCTTCAAGGGTATTTGGGAAGGTGTGACATCGCTGAAGAATGTTCGGAATGTTCCGCTCTTCATTTTCTTCACCCTGGCTATCTGGGTGAGCTACTTCCTGCACTACTATCTCACCTTCTTCTGTTTTGAAGCTACCAAAGATTTGGGAATGATGTGTGCCTTGGTTACTTTCATCGTGGGAAGTATCGCCGTAATTGTGCCTACTCCAAACGGAGCTGGTCCTTGGCACTTCGCCGTGAAGACAATGCTGATTCTCTATGCCGTAGATGCCAACGACGCCCTCTTCTTTGTACTCATCGTGCATAGTGTGCAAACCCTGCTGGTAGTGGCATTGGGCATCTTCTCTTGGCTGGGCCTCGCCTTCACCAAGAAACGATAATTCACTGATTTGAAATCAACTATAAAAAATATACGATATGAGCGAGATTAAAAATTTGAAGCCAGAAGCTATCTGGCGTAATTTCCATTTGCTTACACAAGTTCCTCGTCCATCAGGACATCTGGAGAAAATTCAGCAGTTCCTTCTCGACTTCGCCAAAGAGGCTGGTGTCGAGGCTTTCAAGGATGCAGCTGGCAACATCGTGATGCGCAAGGCAGCTACTCCTGGAATGGAGAACAAGAAGGGTGTTATCCTTCAGGCGCACATGGATATGGTGCCTCAGAAGGCTCCAGACAGCAATCATAACTTCCTTACCGATCCTATCGAGACTCACATCGAGGGTGATTGGGTTTATGCTAACCACACTACACTCGGTGCCGACAATGGTATGGGTGTTGCTACAATCCTCGCCGTTATGGAGAGCAAGGATTTGAAGCACGGACCGGTAGAGGCGCTCATCACTGCTGATGAGGAAACTGGTATGTTTGGCGCCAACGATCTGCCTGAGGGCGAGCTAAATGGCGACTATCTGCTCAACCTCGACTCTGAGACTTGGGGCAAATTCGTTATCGGTTCAGCCGGTGGTGTTGATATCACTGCTACTCTCGACTACAAAGAGGTGGAGACCGATGCCGAAGATGCTGCAGTAAAGGTAACCCTGAAGGGTTTGAAAGGTGGACACTCTGGCTTGGAGATTCACGAAGGCCGAGGCAATGCCAACAAGCTGATGGTTCGTTTCGTTCATGCAGCTATCCAGGAAGTAGAAGCTCGTCTGGCATCTTGGAACGGCGGTAATATGCGCAATGCCATTCCTTTCAAGGCCGAGGTAGTGCTTACCTTGCCAAAGGAGAACGTAGCTGCCTTGAAGGAGCTTGTTGAGGACTGGAAAGTTGAGTTTATCGAGGAATATAAGGGCATCGAGGAAGGCATCGAATTCTTCGCTGAAGAAGTCGAGACCCCTAAGAATGAGGTACCTCAGGAGATTCAAGACAATCTCGTGGATGCCATCTATGCTTGTCACGATGGTGTTCTGAGAATGATTCCATCCATTCCATCAGTAGTAGAGACCTCAAGTAATCTCGCCATCATCGAGATTGGCGAAGGCAAGGCATCTTTCAAGATTCTCGCCCGCTCATCCAATGAGGAGATGAAGCATTATATTATGGAATCACTTCAGAGCTGCTTCAATATGGCTGGAATGAAGGTGGAATTCTCTGGCAGCTATGGTGGCTGGGATCCAAATACAGAGAGCCCTCTCCTCCACAAGTTGAAGGAAATCTACAAGAAGCAGAATGGCGAGGATGCTATCGAACAGGTAGACCATGCTGGCTTGGAATGCTCTGTAATCCTTGGTAAATATCCTAACCTGGATGTGGTAAGTATGGGTCCAACCCTTCGTTCACCACATACAGCAACAGAGCGTTGTCAGATTTCAACCGTAGCTCCATTCTGGGAGTTATTGAAGGAATTCCTCGCTGAATAAAAGACATTTATCTATAGTTGCTCAAAAGTAGAGTTTACAATGAACAAGCTATACTCTCGTAAAGAGCAACTAAAGATTACGTCCTATAAGGAAGGTATTCGAAATTTGAGAAAAAGTGGCTATAGCCAACAACTTAGTATTAACAGCCGAACTTGATGTAAGTGCTCGATAGTTAAGAAATTAATAGTTATAGCCAACTGCAATCATCCAGCATTTCTCCCCCGCTTATGGGGGAGAAGTTTTTTATACCAACTTTGAAAACTAGATTTCTATCAACGTTTAAGCATCCTGCCAACAAAAGCTTTTATCCACAAGCCGTTTTTCCTAGTACCTAAGATCAGTCTATAAATAAACCCTCAGCAGAAAAAAAATCAATCTCTCCACCCTACATTTTTCGACAATTTTCTTTTCTAGTGTAAATAATTTCAGTACCTTTGCAATCGCAAACCAATTTATTAATTCAAATGGACGATTATCACGCGGAAAATAACAAGTAATCAGCGTGGAGATTCAGCAAGATGCTAATCCCCATGCCAGTGTTTTATCGATGGAGATTAGCAACAATGAGAACCTATTGGAATATTGACAAAAACCTAAAGGCTATACCAGAATGGCAGCCTAATTGCTGGATACAAGTAACCTGTCCAACCGAAGAAGACAAGAAAGAACTGGAAGATACTTATCACATTCCAGACTATTTCCTTTCAGATATTAGCGATACCGACGAGCGTGCCCGTTATGAATACGATGACGGATGGATGCTCATCATTCTCCGTATCCCTTATGTAAAGGAAATCCGTTCAAGAACGCCTTACACAACAGTTCCTCTAGGTATCATCCACAAAAGGGATGTAACAATTACTGTATGCAATTTCGAAACCAATGTGATGATTGATTTCGTGAGCTATCAGCAGAAAAGAGGCGAAGGCTTCACCGATTATGTCGACCTTATCTTCCGCCTGTTCCTAAGCAGCGCCGTATGGTATCTGAAGCGTCTGAAACAAATCAGCGCACTGGTAGAGAAGGCAAAACGCAATCTCGACCATGGTGTCAACAACGAGAGCCTGATCGGCTTGAGCCGCCTTCAGGATTCCCTCACCTACTTCATCACCTCAATCCGAGGCAACGAGAACCTGTTGCAGAAGCTGAAATTCAAGCTGCAGGTGGATGAGTTGGATGCCGACCTCATCGAGGACGTAAACATCGAGATGACGCAGGCGAGAGAAACCACCAACATTTATTCCGACATTCTGGAATCAACGATGGACACCTATTCGAGCATCATCAACAACAATATGAACACCACCATGCGTACCCTTACCTCGGTGAGTATCATCATGATGTTCCCTACCCTGATAGCCAGTCTTTTCGGTATGAACCTATTGAATGGAATGGAGAACAATCCGTTCGGATTTATCTTTGCATTATGCATTTCTGTGGTAGTATCAGGCCTGACATGGTGGATATTGCGTCTTAAACGATTGTTGTAAATGCAATTTTTCCCTTTTTTATTAGGAAATACCATTTTTTTTATTTAGATTTGCATCCTATAACGTGTAGAATCGTATAGATTCTAAGTGAATTTCGAATCATAAACCAAAAGTTACATGATGGACTCTCAAGAAAATGTCCTGGATCCACAGGAAAATGTACTGGATCCACAGGAGAATGTAGAAGAATCTGAAAAGAAAGTGTACAACAACAAGCAGGAAATTCTTGCTCGTGTAAAGGAACTCGCCCATGGTGATGAGAAGCCAGAGAAGGCCGAGGTTGATCATTTGAAGACTCTCTTCTACAAAATGCACTCTGCTGAGCGCGAAGCCAAGATAAAGGAATATCTTGATAATGGCGGCGACCCAGCACAGTTCCAGCTATTGCCCGATGAATATGAGGAGGAGTTCAAGGCAGAAATGCAACTCGTAAGAGAAAAGCGTGCCAAGATCTTCCTTGAGGAACAGGACGAGAAGCAGAAGAATCTGGAGCATCGCCTCGAGATTATTGAAAAGGTAAAGAATATGGCAACCTCGCCTGAGGAGGCCAACAAATCATATAATGATTTCAAAGCCTTGCAGCAGGAATGGAAGGAAATCGGTTCGGTTCCTCCTGAGCATTCCAGCGAGACTTGGCGTAACTATCAGCTCTATGTTGAGCAGTTCTACGATCTGCTTAACCTCAACCGAGAGGCTAGAGAGTATGATTTCAAGAAGAATCTCGAAGCTAAGACTAAACTTTGCGACGAGGCTGAAGCACTTGCTAAAGAGGAGGACATCATCAGTGCTTTCCATCAGTTGCAGGATCTGCATCAGCAGTTCCGCGAGATTGGTCCTGTAGCCAAGGAATTGCGCGAGGAAATCTGGACTCGCTTCAAGAATGCTTCTACCATCATCAACAAGAATCATCAGCAGCACTTCGAGGAGCTTCGCGCTAAGGAAGAGGAAAACCTCAATCAGAAGACTGCCCTCTGCGAAAAAGTTGAAAACATCAACAAGGAGGAAAAGAAGGGTGCTGGCGATTGGGAGAAATTCACTAAGCAAATTATCGAAATCCAGTCTGACTGGAAGAAGATCGGTTTCGCTCCTCAGAAGATGAACGTGAAGATCTTCGAGCGTTTCCGTGCTGCCAACGATGAATTTTTCAGCAAGAAGGCTGATTTCTTCAAGGACTTGAAGGATAAGTTTGCTGAGAATGCTGAAAAGAAGAAAGCTTTGGTGGAAAAAGCTAAGGCTCTTGCTAACAGCACTGAGTGGAGATCTACCAGCGATAAGCTCATCGCTCTGCAGAAAGAATGGAAGACCATCGGTATGGTTCCTAAGAAATTGGGCGACCAGCTCTGGAATGAATTCATGGAGGCTTGCAATCATTTCTTCGAGGCTCGTAGTGCAGCTAGAAGCGGCAACAACGAGGAACATACTAACCTCGACAAGAAGAAGGAAATTATTGGCAAGTTGAACGAACTTGCTGCTAATGCTGTTGACAATGCACAGGAAGCAGTTCAGAAGCTCACCGAGGAATTCAATAAGATTGGTCACGTACCTTATAAGGAAAAAGACAGCATCTACGAGGCTTATCACGAGGCTCTCGACAAGATTTACAAGGAATTGCATATCAGCACTGCCCGTAAGCGTCTCGACAACTTCAAGAGCAACTTGAAGAACATGGCTAAGAAGGGCGAGGATGCTATCGACAACGAAAGAGGACGCCTGATGCGCCGCTACGAGCAACTCAAGGGTGAAATTACCACCTACGAGAACAATCTCGGCTTCCTCAACGTTTCCAGCAAGAAGGGAAATAGTCTTATCGACGAGATGAACCGCAAAGTACAGAAGTTGAAGGACGAAGCTCAGTTGGTTCGCGAGAAGATCAAGGCCATTGATGCAGAAAACAAGGATTAAGTCCACATATTAAACTTAAAATACTAAAAGGGAACCTTTTCAACAAGGTTCCCTTTTTTGTTTTAACATTAAATATTGGATAATCTATCATTATCAACAAATAAATAGTTGAACCAAAACGTCCCTACCCTCTCATATATAAGGGCATAGGATTTTTTGTTCAAGCAAACAGAAAATTCACTCTGGAAAAGCACAGTAAAAACACAAAATTAAATACTTTAAATTTTGTAAAATATCCCCCCTCTTCTATGGGAGAAATGAATATTTTTTATAACTTTGCACATGGAAGAATTTCCCAACTTGATAACCGAAGAACATTTCAAAGTTATCCGTTTTGGACAACTTTTTAATTTTCAAGAACAAAAAAGTTATCCAAAATTGCAAATACGAATAAACACATATATTATAAACGTAACCCAAGATACAAATAAAGTAAACCAGAAATGGAAATAAAAGATTTCACTATCACGAAGCGAGATGGCTCGAAAGAGCGTTTTTCTCTCGATAAGATTATGAATGCCATTATCAAGGCTTTCGACTCAGTAAAAGAACCAGCCGATCTTGGAATTATCTCCAAGATTATCAGCAACTTAGATCTTTACGACGGGGTGAAAGTCGAGGACATTCAGAACCAAGTTGAAACTGCCCTCATGAAAGAAGGCTACTTCAAGGTAGCGAAAAGTTTTATCATCTATCGTCAGCAGCACTCAGAGGATCGCGACACATTAGATAAGGTGAAATTCCTTTCGGATTATCTCGATGCTGATAACGCTGCTTCTGGTTCTAAGTTTGACGCAAATGCAAACGTTGAGCACAAGAACATCGCAACTTTAATTGGCGAGTTGCCTAAATCCAACTTCATCCGACTGAACCGTCGACTCCTTACAGAGCGCATCAAGAAGATGTATGGAAGAGAACTCGCCGATGAGTATATCGAGATGCTCACTCACCACTTTATATACAAGAATGATGAGACCAATCTAGCCAACTATTGCGCCAGCATCACAATGTATCCTTGGCTCATTGGTGGAACAACAAGTATCGGTGGAAATTCTTCAGCACCTACCAACCTGAAGTCTTTCTGCGGTGGCTTCATCAATATGGTGTTTATGGTTAGCTCTATGCTCGCTGGTGCCTGCGCAACTCCAGAGTTCTTGATGTATATGAACTATTTCATTCAGAAGGAATATGGAAAGGACTATTGGCAGCATGCCGACCAGGTAGTTGACTTGAGTTTGAAGAAACGCTCTATCGATAAAGTGATTACAGATTGCTTCGAGCAGATCGTTTATTCTCTCAACCAGCCAACAGGTGCCAGAAACTATCAGGCTGTGTTCTGGAATATCAGCTACTACGATCGTTTCTATTTCGAGAGTCTTTTCGGAAACTTCTATTTCCCTGATGGTTCTCAGCCTGATTGGGATGGATTGAACTGGCTGCAGAAGCGCTTTATGATGTGGTTCAACCAGGAGCGTACAAAGACTGTACTCACCTTCCCTGTAGAGACAATGGCTATGCTTACCGAGAATGGCGATTGCAAGGATACCGAATGGGCTGATTTCTCAGCTGAAATGTATTCGAAGGGTCACAGCTTTTTCACATATCTTAGCGACAACGCTGATTCTCTCTCAAGCTGCTGCCGCCTTCGCAACGAGATTCAGGACAATGGCTTCAGCTACACTCTGGGAGCAGGTGGTGTAAGTACAGGTTCAAAGAGTGTGCTCACCATCAATTTGAATAGATGCGTACAGTATGCTGTAAATCATAATCAGGATTACCACGCATATCTCGAGCATGTAATCGATCTCTGCCACAAAGTTCAGTTGGCTTACAATGAGAACTTGAAGGCACTTCAGAGTCATGGCATGTTACCACTTTTTGATGCAGGTTATATTAATATCGCTCGCCAGTATCTCACCATCGGTATCAATGGATTGGTAGAGGCTGCTGAATTTATGGGCGAGCAGATTACTCCAAACGATAGCTATCTGCATTTTGTTCAGGGCATTCTCTCATTGGTCGAGAAATACAACAAGCAGTATCGTACCAAGGATGTAATGTTCAACTGCGAAATGATTCCTGCCGAGAATGTAGGTGTGAAACATGCGAAATGGGATCGTGAGGATGGATATTTTGTTCCTCGCGACTGCTACAACAGCTATTTCTATGTGGTTGAGGATGATTCTCTCGACATCGTTGACAAATTCAAACTCCATGGAGCACCTTATATCGAGCACCTCACTGGTGGTTCAGCTCTCCACATGAATTTAGACGAACACTTGAGCCAGGCTCAATATCGTCAGCTCTTCAGGGTAGCAGCCAAGGAAGGATGCAATTACTTCACTTATAATATTCCGAATACTGTCTGCAACGATTGTGGCCATATCGACAAGAACAACCTCAAGGAATGTCCTGTTTGCCACAGCAAGAATGTAGACTACCTCACTCGTATTATCGGCTATCTGAAGCGTGTTAGCAATTTCTCTGCTGCCCGCCAGGAAGAAGCTCATCGCCGTTACTATGCAGGTGGCGATAAGTATTCTACTGCAGAACTAGCTGTTCCTGCTAACGACACTACCGCAAAAGTAACCGTAAAGTAGGAAGCTATGCTGAAATACGTAAATACAGGAATCGTTTTTCAGGAAATTCCAGATGAAATGACGCTTGCCATAAACATCTCGAATTGTCCTTGCCATTGTCCTGGTTGCCACAGCAACTATCTATGGCAGGATATCGGTGAGCCCCTCACTCCACTGGTTCTGGAAAAATTCATTCAGAAATATGATGGCGATATCACTTGTGTCTGTTTTATGGGTGGCGATGCTGAGCCTAAAGCCGTAAACCAATTGGCTCGCTACGTACACGACAATCACCCTAACCTCAAGGTGGGATGGTATAGCGGACGGGTAAGAGTTCCTTCAACAATACGCAAGAGTGATTTCGACTATATCAAGGTGGGCCCTTACATTAAGCACCTTGGTTGCTTGAAGGATATAACAACCAATCAGCGACTCTACAAGAGGGTTTCGGGTGATGATTTCGCAGACATCACCAATACCTTCTGGAAAAAATAAAATTAAAAGAGGAAAAGTTCGATGGAGCTTTTCCTCTTTTTATTACAATCCACAGAAAGCATACTAGCCTGGAACACATAGAATGATCATCTTACCATACTTCTCCTCCACTCGCGGGAGAGATGAAGAGAGGGTATGCCACAAGGTTAAGCATCTAGATCAATTATAATATGCATTGTATGATTATTATATACTGAAGTTTCGCAAGTGAATAACGATTCATCAAGCGACGTTTAGATTATTCATTTTATACAATTTCCGGAACTTTGGATTATC
>CAJOPE010000122.1 GCA_905236815.1 uncultured Prevotella sp.
ATCCGGCATTCGGAAACCTCGTTCCGCGTGATGTGGCTTCCCGTGCTGCCAAAGAGCGTTGCGATAAGGGCTTCGGTGTAAACAACACAGGTTTGGCTGTTTACCTCGACTTCTCTGAGTCTATCAACCGTTTGGGTCTTGACGAGATCATGCAGCGTTATGGTAACCTCTTCGAAATGTATGAGGAGATCACCGACGTATTCCCAGGTGAACTCGGTAGCGAGATCAACGGTGTTAAGTACTACAAGCCAATGATGATCTTCCCTGCTATCCACTATACAATGGGTGGTATCTGGGTAGACTACGAGCTCCAGACTTCAATCACTGGTCTCTTCGCTATTGGTGAGTGTAACTTCTCTGACCACGGTGCTAACCGTCTTGGTGCTTCTGCTTTGATGCAGGGTCTTGCTGATGGTTACTTCGTATTGCCTTATACTATTCAGAACTATCTCGCTGATCAGGCTATCTGGGCTAAGGTTCCTACTACAGCTCCTGAGTTTGACGAGGCTGAGAAGGCTGTTAATTCAGAAATCGACCGTTTGATGAACATCAAGGGTAAGCGTTCTGTAGACTCAATCCACAAGGAGCTCGGTCACATCATGTGGGAGCACGTAGGTATGGGTCGTACTAAGGAAGGTCTTGAGGAAGGTCTCCGTCTCTTGAAGAAGGTACGTGAGGAGTTCAATACCAACCTCTTCATTCCAGGAAAGAAGGAAGGTTTGAACGTTGAGTTGGATAAGGCTATCCACCTTCGTGACTTCATCCTCATGGGTGAACTTATTGCTTATGATGCACTTTCTCGTAATGAGAGTTGTGGTGGTCACTTCCGCGAGGAGCACCAGACTCTAGAAGGTGAGGCTGCACGTGATGACGAGAACTACTTCTATGTAGGTTGCTGGGAGTACCAGGGTGATGATACCAAGGCTCCAGAGCTCATCAAGGAACCTCTCGAGTATGAGGCAATCAAGGTACAAACACGTAACTATAAGAATTAATAACTATGGCAAGAAATATTAGTTTCACAATCAAATATTGGCGTCAGAACGGTCCAACCGACCAGGGTCATTTTGACACACACGAGATGAAGGATATTCCAGATGATACATCCTTCCTCGAAATGCTCGATATCCTCAACGAGGAACTCATCGAGGCAGGCGAAGAGCCATTCGTATTCGATCACGACTGTCGTGAGGGTATTTGCGGTATGTGCTCTCTGTATATCAACGGTACTCCTCATGGAAAGACAGAGCGTGGTGCAACAACTTGCCAGCTCTATATGCGTCGCTTCAACGATGGTGATGTTATCACTGTTGAGCCTTGGCGTTCAGCTGCTTTCCCTGTAATCCGTGACTGTATGGTAGACCGTTCAGCTTTCGATAAGATTATCGCTGCTGGTGGTTACAACACTATCCGTACTGGTCAGGCTCAGGATGCTAATGCTATCCTTATCCCTAAGGAGAATGCAGACGAGGCTATGGACTGCGCTACATGTATTGGTTGTGGTGCTTGTGTTGCTGCTTGTAAGAATGGTTCAGCTATGTTGTTCCTTTCTTCTAAGGTTAGCCAGTTGGCTCTCCTTCCACAGGGTCGCCCAGAGGCTGCTAAGCGTGCAAAGAACATGATTGCTAAGATGGAAGAGCTTGGCTTCGGTAACTGTACAAACACTCGTGCTTGCGAGGCTGTTTGTCCAAAGAACGAGTCTATTGCTAACATCGCTCGCTTGAACCGTGAGTACCTCAAGGCAAAATTGAGTGACTAATTCTTCGCCAATAGTTTTCCGAAAGGAAATCTGGCACTCTATAAAGTCCGCAAGTCGTTGAGATTTGCGGGCTTTTTTTGTTTTTTGACTTAGAGACATTTTTTTATGACATAAAGACATAAAAACATATTTTGCTGTTAAAAATCAAGTACTTTGAAAAAAATCTGATAATACGTGGATTGATCTAACAAGTGATACTTGGACAGCTAACTCTTTTATAGCAGCTGGATATGTGCCAATACCATCTGCTAATTCAGTGTGGATATCAAAATACTTCTAAAGTTCCTTCTTGGTGTATATGAAGCAAAATATTTTTTTTTTTTAATATTTTATCCTTCATATTGATTGTAAGTGCTTGTTTTTTAGTTAGTTGTTATGAAGGTTAATTTTTAGTTTGATATTTGATGTGTTCTTTTGTGTTATTAAAGTTGAATCTTATAGCTTTCTATTATTGTAAATAATATATTCTTCTTAATCTTTTGGAAAAATGGTTGAAGGTAAATTTACCTTCATAACAACTCGTTGTAATACAGATAATTATATATGATATGAAGGATAAAATATTTTTTGAAAAAATTATTTTCTAATGTTTCGTGTTATATCTCGAAGTTAGGACCAGATTTGTTAAAAAAGCTAACTCGTGCATTTAGGTGTCCTAAATGGGCCGTTTAGCAATGTTAAATGGCCCACTTCGCAATACAAACTCGCACTATTGCATTTTCAATCTATTCATTTCGGATATTCTTCTTTTTTGGGGGTAGATTCTGTTTTAGTCGAATGACTGCAATTATCCTGTCAATTCTAAAATGTTTTGTGGAGGTATCCTATGAATAATCCAAGTTAAATCCATTGAATTCTCGCTATTTAAAAATAAAGTTGTAACTTTGGTGAAAAATTAGCATAACGATGACAACAGAAGAATTCATACTCCAGCATCGAAAGGATGATGTAAGGCAACTCGCATTTCAGAAAGATAAGTATCCTGAAATCGATATGTCGTATGTCCTCGACCAGATAGAAGGCTGGCAGAGGGCTTGTACCAAGCTTCCGGAGTGGGCAGCTACTGATGGCATCGTTTTCCCTCCTCACATTTCCATGGAACAATGCTCGAGCGAATCTACGGCACTTTATAAGCAGAAGCTGTCGAAGAATCTAATGCAGGAAATGGGAATGTCGGAACTAATCGATCTCACAGCAGGCTTCGGTGTGGATTTCTCTTATATGGCGAAAAATTTCAAAAAGGCCATATATGTGGAACGTCAGAGTCATCTTTGCGAAATCGCCAAGCACAACCTCGAATTGTTGGACTTGAAGCATTGCGAAGTGAGGAATGCCGATGGTGTGGAATATCTGAATAGTCTGGAAGTAGGAAAGGGTAGACTCTTGTACCTGGATCCTGCCCGTCGCGATGGAAATGGCGCCAAGGTGTTTGGAATAGAAGACTGCACCCCGAATGTTCTTGAAATAGAACAGCAGTTGCTGGATAAGGCCGATGTGGTGATGGTGAAGCTATCGCCTATGCTTGATATCCATGCCGCAATGAAATCCCTGCAATCGATAACCCAAATCCATATAGTTTCTGTAGGCAATGAGTGTAAGGAACTACTTTTAGTGCTTTCAAAAGCTCATACGTCGCCTGTAAGCGTATTTTGCGTGAATGATGGACAATCTTTCGACTACGAATACGAAAACGTCGAAAATACCATTCTTTTGGGTGCAAATGCGAAAGAATTTGATGAGGGAGAAACCTTCGCCTATCTTTATGAGCCGAATGCATCTATCATGAAAGCAGGATGCTTTGGCGAACTTTCTGCTCGATTTGAAGTGAAATCGATAGGAGCAAACTCCCATTTATTTGTCTCTAATAAAGCTGTCGAAGACTTCCCTGGAAGAAGTTTTCGAGTAGAAGCTATCTCGACAATGAACAAGAAAGAGCTGAAAAAGGTATTAGCTGGCATTGACAAGGCGAATATAGCCGTGAGGAATTTTCCACTCTCGGTGGCTGAACTTCGCAAACGTTTGAAAATGAAAGATGGTGGCAATGTGTATATTTTTGCCACCACCCTTGGCGAAAAGGATCATCGCCTTTTCGTATGTTCTAAAATCTAGGACTATCTTCTTTCAAGACCCTTTGAGGCAAGGTCGTATTCTGAGCCATAATCGCTATTGATATAAAGTTTGTTGCCCTTGATTTCCCAAGTACCGTTATAGACTTGCTTATATTTGTCGATTAATTTAATCTTATTACCATCAACCTCGTAAGTACCTTTGTCGGAAAGCAAGACGAAAGGCTGTCCATCAATAGTGGAAGCCAAATTCATTTCAAACGTATTGTTGTTTTTGAATTCCATTTCAAAAATGAACTTGAAATCGAGTTCTGGAAGTTTATTAAAGTTGATACCAGTAAAATCATTCTTGGTGATATCCGTTCCCCATTTTCCGATGATGGTCGTCTTGTCGAGTTCTTCTTCCTCTTCTCCACCACCACATGCAGTCATTACACACAAAGCTGACAGCATCAGCATAAAACACATAAAATACTTTTTCATTTTCTTGTTCTTATAAATTAATTTGTTCACAAAAAGTTCTAATTACGATTAAGTAGTATAGATTGCGAGTTTTGAAAATTGCTTTCTAATAATTTATCCGCAAAAAGTTAAATACACTTTCCTTAAATTGCTTGCAAAGGTAATAATATTTTATATTCCGGCAATAATTAAGTTGAAATTTTCGTTTTTAATTTTGCTATCTCATTGAAAATTACTAAATTTGCATATTTAAATGCAACTAATAACAAATAAATAAAAATGTCATCAGTAGAAATAAAGAAAGTCGAGAACAAGAAGGACTTGAAGAAATTCATAGAGTTCCATTACGACTTGTATATGGACTGTCCTTACGACGTGCCTAATCTCTATAGCGACGAGGTGAACACCTTGAGCAAGGATAAGAACGCCGCTTTCGACTTCTGTGAGGCAGAATATTATCTAGCCTACAAAGAGGGTAAGCTTGTAGGTCGTGTGGCTGCTATCGTTAATTACAAGGCTAACGAGAAATGGCAAAGAAATGATGTTCGCTTTGGATGGATCGATATGATCGATGATATCGAAGTGACCAAGGCACTTCTGGATGCCGTAGCCGATTATGGACGAAGAAAGAAGATGGACAATATCGTTGGTCCGCTTGGATTTACCGATATGGATCCTGAAGGTATGCTCTATCAGGGCTTCGACCGCCTCGGTACGATGGCTACTTCCTATAACTATCCTTACTACTTCGAGCACATGAACAAGCTTGAAGGCTGGGAAAAGGATAATGACTATGTAGAGTACTATCTTCCTGTGCCTGACAAGATGCCAGAGAAGTATGCAAAGATAGCCCAGGTTGTTGAGGACCGTTATAATATTCATGTAAAGAAACTCACCCGTAATGAGATTCTGAAAGAAGGTTATGGCGAGAAGATCTTTGATGTTATCAACAAGACCTTTAAAGACCTTTATGGTTATTCTCAGCTTACTCAGCGCCAGATCGACCAGTATGTGAAGATGTATTTCCCAATGGCCGACCTCGACTTGGTGACACTTATTGTGGATGGAAACAAAGATAACGAGATTGTGGGTGTAGGTATTACCATCCCTTCAATCGCCCGAGCTCTTCAGAAGTGCCGTCGCGGCCGTCTCTTCCCATTCGGCTGGTGGCATATCCTCAGAGCGATCAAGTTCCACAAGACAGAGGCTGTCGACCTGCTTCTTATCGGTATTCTCCCTGAATATCGCTCAAAGGGTGCCAATGCACTGCTCTTCTCCGACTTGATTCCTCGTTATCAGAAATATGGATTCAAGTGGGGAGAAACTCACGTCGAGATGGAAACCAACCTCCATGTACAGAGCCAGTGGGGACCATTGAAGCCAGAGAACCACAAGCGTCGCAGATGTTTCATCAAACCATTGTAATCAGAAACTAATAATACCTCCTTCAAGGGGATAGAAATAGATAAACTATACTTATGTCAGAAGAGAACGTAGATATCCAGAATAATCAAAATCAGCAACCTGTTGAATATACGGATGACAACATCCGCCACTTGAGCGATATGGAGCATGTCAGGACACGTCCTGGTATGTATATCGGCCGATTGGGCGATGGTAATCTTCCGGAGGATGGTATCTATGTGCTTCTGAAAGAGGTGATCGACAACTCTATCGATGAGTTCAAGATGAATTCCGGCGACCGCATCGAGGTGGACGTGGATGAGAACCTTCGTGTTAGCGTGCGAGACTATGGTCGAGGCATTCCGCAGGGAAAGCTTGTTGAGGCTGTAAGTGTGCTGAATACGGGTGGTAAGTATGATTCCAAGGCGTTCAAGAAGAGTGTCGGATTGAATGGAGTGGGTGTGAAGGCTGTTAATGCCCTCAGTTCTCGTTTCACCGTTCGCTCTTATCGTGATGGAAAAGTACGCGAGTTGGAGTTTGAGAAGGGTGTGAAAAAGAGCGACAAGACTACAAAGACCGATGATGAAAACGGTACTTTTATCTTCTTCGAGCCAGACAATACCCTCTTCAAGAACTATAGCTTCCACGATGACATCGTTGAGACGATGCTTCGCAACTATACCTATCTGAACTCTGGTCTCACGATTATGTATAACGGTAGCCGTATCCGAAGCCGTAATGGTTTGCAGGATCTCCTCACCGATAACATGACCAACGACGGTCTTTATCCTATTATCCACATGAAGGGTGAGGATATCGAGATTGCCTTCACCCATACCAACCAGTATGGCGAGGAGTACCATAGCTTCGTGAATGGTCAGCATACTACTCAGGGAGGTACTCATCAGAGTGCTTTCAAGGAGCATATTGCAAAGACTATCAAGGAATTCTATGCCAAGAACTATGAATATACCGATATTCGTAATGGATTGGTAGCAGCAATTGCCATCAATGTAGAAGAGCCTGTGTTCGAGAGCCAGACCAAAATCAAACTGGGTAGTACTCAGATGGCTCCAGAAGGCGATTCCATCAACAAATATGTAGGCGATTTCATCAAGCGTGAGGTCGATAACTATCTGCATAAGGATAGCGAGGTAGCAGAAATCCTTGAGAATAAGATAAAGGAAAGCGAGCGCGAGCGCAAGGCAATGGCAGGTGTTACCAAACTGGCTCGAGACAGAGCAAAGAAAGCCAATCTGCATAACCGAAAGTTGCGTGATTGCCGCATCCATTTCTGTGATACCAAAAACGATCAGAAAGAAGAATCCTCTATCTTTATCACCGAGGGTGACTCTGCCAGTGGAAGTATCACAAAAAGTCGTGATGTAAACACCCAGGCAGTGTTCTCGCTTCGAGGTAAACCATTGAACTGCTTTGGATTGACCAAGAAGGTGGTTTATGAGAATGAGGAATTCAATCTACTTCAGAGTGCGCTCGATATCGAGGATGGATTGGATAATCTGCGCTATAATAAAGTGATTGTGGCTACCGATGCCGATGTCGATGGTATGCACATCCGCTTGCTTATCATTACTTTCTTCTTGCAGTTCTTCCCAGAACTTATTAAGAAAGGACATGTTTATGTATTGCAGACCCCATTGTTCCGTGTAAGAAATAAGCGTACAAAGATCAAGAATAAGCAAATTATCGCCGATGCCGATGCAAAGCTCGGTGCGAAAGATAAAAAGAGCGATTTCATCACTCGTTATTGCTATACTGATGAGGAACGTTTGGAGGCAATCAAAGAACTCGGTCCAGACCCTGAAATCACCCGATTCAAAGGACTTGGAGAGATTTCGCCTGATGAGTTCAAGCATTTCATCGGTCCAGATATCCGTTTGGAGCAGGTAACCCTTCATAAGAACGATCAGGTTCAGAAACTTCTGGAATACTATATGGGTAAAAACACGATGGAACGCCAGAATTTCATTATCGACAACCTTGTGATTGAGGAGGATAAGCCAGAAGCTGATTCCGATCCAATGGATTAAACTCTGGGCATCTGCCCAGGAAACTATAAACAAAATCGCATAGACAAAATTTATTTATGAAGAAATATCTAATCTTATTTTTGTTAGCTGTTTGTGTAGGTGTCAATGCTCAGTTCCGCATGAGTGTGGGAAAGAAAAATGGCCCTCAGTCTCCAATGCAGAAAATGCAAGTGGCTGAATTCTTCATAAATAATCTTTATGTTGACTCCGTAAATGAGCAGAAACTAGTAGAGGATGCCATCCGAGGTATGCTTGAGAAACTAGACCCTCATTCTTCTTATATGACTGCCAAGGAAACCCAGCAGATGAACGAGCCCCTTTCGGGTTCCTTTGAGGGAATTGGTGTTCAGTTTAATATGATTGAGGATACACTCGTTGTAATTCAAACCATAGTAAATGGTCCTTCAGAGAAAGCGGGAATCTTGCCAGGTGACCGCATTGTATCTGTGGAAGGAGAAGCTATTGCCGGTGTGAAAATGCCACGCGATAAAATTATGAAGCTTCTTCGTGGACCAAAAGATACAATGGTAAAACTTGGCATTATCAGACGAGGTGTCAAGGAACCTCTCTATTTCAATGTGATTCGTGATAAAATTCCATTGAAAACTGTAGATGCTTCCTATATGATCAAACCAAAAGTCGGATACATCCGCTTATCTACATTTGGTGCAACAAGTGCAGATGAGGTGGCTTCTGCTATTGATTCATTGAAGAAGTGTGGTATGAGAGACCTCATCTTCGACTTGCAGGATAATGGAGGTGGCTATCTCGATGCAGCTCATAAGATTGCAGAGGAATTCCTTCTGAAGGATGATTTGATAGTTTTCACTCAGGGTCGAAGTACTCCACGCCACGATTATAAAGCTTTGGGAAATGGTAAGATGCAGAAGGGTAAGATAGTTGTTCTCATCAACGAATTCTCGGCCTCTGCTTCAGAAATTGTTTCAGGTGCCTTGCAGGATCAGGATAGAGCTACGATAGTAGGTCGTCGTTCCTTCGGAAAGGGACTGGTTCAGCGTCCTTTTGTTTTCGAGGATGGAAGTATGATTCGCCTTACTACAGCCCATTATTATACTCCAAGTGGTCGTTGCATTCAGAAACCATATAAAAAAGGCGATTTGAAGGATTATCAGATGGATCTCGATAATCGCTATAAGCACGGTGAATTCACAAATATTGATAGCATTCATTTCGATGAATCTCAGAAATACTATACTTTGCGTAAACATCGTCTTGTTTATGGTGGCGGTGGTATCATGCCAGACTATTTCGTTCCGCTCGATACAACCAAATACACCCGATTCCATCGTAACTTGGTATTGAAGAATATAGTGCTTACTTCAAATTTGAAGTACATCGATAACCATCGTAAGGAATTAAAGGCTAAATATAAGAAATTTGCTGAATTCAAGAAAAATTACGAGGTTCCACAGGAACTGCTGGAAACAATCTTTGAAGAAGGAAAGAAACAGAAGATTACTCCAAAGGATGAGGCTGAAAAGAATCTCACTCTGCCTTATCTCAAAGCTCAGCTCAAGGCACTGATAGCCCGCGACCTTTGGGATATGAGCGAATATTTTGAAATTATGAATGAGCACAATGAAATAGTACAGAAAGCATTGACGCTTTTCTAATTTCACCTAGCTGCTAATAACCACCTAATACTAATATCATGAAAATACTGAACCGTACCCTTTGCCTCCTCTCGTCAGCTTTACTTCTGGCGAGTTGCGGAGGAAATAATTGTAATGATCAGAGAGGGAACTATAAAGGCTCACTGATTTATTCCCAGATAATTACTTTGGGAAATTCTGATATGAATGCTGCACTTGCCAAAACCGATTCGGCAGTAACAGCAAAGGCTTTGGATCCAACTATTGGTAACTTGGCTCGAGGTGTCGTTTACATGAACCATACACGTTCCCGTCTTGCCAATTATTATACCTCTAAAGCTTATGGTGACTCCACTCTCCGAAATTACAAAGGACAATATCTGCAGGCATTAAGTGTTATGGCCGAAACGGAGCGTTTTAACGGCCGATATGACCATGGATTGGAATATGCCCAGCATGGACTGGATTATGCCCGTGAAATGAAGGATACGGCCTATATCGGGCAATTTCTATATAATATTGGCCAGAACTTATTGAGTGGGGTTTCTGATAAGGAAAAAGCTTACGACTATTTCTATAAGTCTATCAAGGTTCTAGGCGATATGCAACAGAATGGAACTTGGGCGAGAGCAGACAAGCAGGTTTATGTGCTGATGAATACGATGATTTCTATGAAATTGTTTGGTGATGTCAAGCAAGCTGTCGGTTTGATACCAAAGCTCGATAATGCTATGAAGTGTCTTGCTGTGGCAAAGGATGCTAATCCTGTATTTCTCGATATGCGCCAGGCTAATCGTCATTATGTGGTTTCCTCTCTTTATCTGGCTATTGGCGAGAAATACAGAGCCGATCAGGAGTTTGAGAAGTTTCTCAAAACAAATTATGGAAAGAGCGACATTGGTGCTGGTTTTCATGGTGAGTATCTGAAAGATTCAAAGGATTATGTGAATGCCTTGAAGATGTATGATATTTATGAGACTCGTTTTAAGGCTGTTCACGACACAATTACGCAGGAGTTTGTAGATGATATCATTGTTCCTAAATTCGAATTGTACCATCTTCTAGGACAAGATGACAAGGCAGTGTTGCAGACAATTCGTGGTAAGGATATTCTCGATAGTTGTAAGCAGCGTTCTATGAAGGCGGATGTAGAGGACTTGAATATTGCTTACGAAACCTCTCAGAAAGAAGATAAACTCCAAAATCAGAGATTTCAGATTATGGTGATGCGTTATGTAATCGTTGCTGGTTTGCTAGTTGTGCTTATATTACTTGTACTCGGTTATCGCATTTTCCATTATAATCGCATTATTACCCATAAAAATAGAATTGCAGTTCAGAATATCCAACAGCTTCTTTCTTATAAGGAGCAGTTAGAAGCTTATGAGGGACAATCGATAGCTTCGTCTGAATGTCATAAATCTATCGATGAAATCGAAAAAGTAGAAAAGCCAAGTGATGAGGATTCGGATAAGGAACTCTTTAAGCGTGTATCTTTCCTTATTAATAGTCAGAAACTTTATCTTCAGCCGAAACTATCACGAGAGGATGTTATAAAGATGTCTAAATGCCCTAGAAATAAGTTTGCGCAGCTTTTTACTCAGTATGCAGGAATGACTTTCAATAAGTATATTAATGATCTTCGTCTGGAATATGCTGCAAAATTATTGCGTGATAAGCCTGAATATACTATCGAGGCTATTGCAGAAGAGTGTGGGTTGCCGATTGCTCAGACATTTTATCGTAACTTTTCCGATAAATTCGGTGTTACCCCGAATGATTTCAGATTAAGTTTATCTTAAACATTTGATTTTTAGATTATTACGGTGTTTAATCCGGCTTTCAATAGTCTTTATTGTGAGCCGGATTGTCAATTTTGTGAGTACAAAATGCGAAAATGTGATACCTAAAATGTTCATTTTGTTGGAACAAAAAGATATTATTCTTATCTTTGTCTTGTAAAAATGAAACAACAAGCAGTTACAATAATAATTATTGCGTGAAGCAATAGGTTAGAGAATTATATTAATATTCTATTCGCATAATTCATAAGAACACACACACTAAGTTGATTTATTCGCTTAAAGTTAAAGAGGCCGCGCAAGTGATTGCACCGGCCTCTTGCCTTTTTATTCTGCCTGTGTCCTACAAAAGCAGATAAACTATTTCTTTTTGTTGTTATTCTTCCTCTGCCAACTTCTTGAACAGTTCAAGGGCCTTGTTCTCGTTAGCCTCCATGATCTCACGCTCTCCAGGACCTTTGTCGTTTATGCCGCAAAGATGCAGAATGCCGTGGATAATCACGCGATGAAGTTCATCTTCATAAGCTTTGCCGAATTTCTCGGCATTGGTGCGTACTGTATCTAGCGATAGTACGATATCGCCATTGATGATATCATCCTCATCATAGTCGAAAGTGATGATATCGGTATAGTAGTCATGTCCGAGAAACTCGCGGTTTGTTTTCAGAATACCCTCATCATCGACAAACATATAGCCGATTTCTCCCACCTTTCTTCCGTAGGTGGCAGCTACCGCTTTAATCCATTTGGTAGTAAAGCGTTTCTTAATCTTAGGCATTTTCACGCCTTCACAATTGTATGTTATCATATCAATATCTTTGCTGCTTCCCTTATGGGAAGTTTTCTTGTTTATTTTTTCTTGGGGATAAACTCAGATACATCTCTACCGAAGAACTTCAGCTCTCTTACTAATGTGGAACTGATGCTGGAAAGTCCTGGCTCAGAGAAGAGTAGGATAGTTTCTATGTCACTTAGTCTTCGGTTTATCTCTGCCTGCTCACGTTCATATTCGAAATCCTTAACCGATCGAACTCCTCTTACGATAAAATCAGCATTTTCTCGTTTTGCCATATCGATGGTCAAATCGCTATAGGCAATAACCTTAATTCGATTTTCATCTTGGTAGATGGCCTTGATATCGTTGAGGCGCTGGTCGATCTCAGCATCGGTATGCTTCAACTTGCTTACGGCTACTGCTATTATCAGCTTGTCGAAGAGCTTTAAAGCTCGTTCTGCTATATTAGCATGCCCAATAGTGAATGGGTCGAATGTACCGGTGAATACACCAATTTTTGGCTTTTCCATATTCTTGATGTTTTATTATCCGAAAAGATCTGGCTCCATCACATTGCTTGCGTATGGATTTTTGCCCAGGTGGTCGTAGGCGAGCTTGGTCACCATTCTGCCTCTTGGGGTGCGTTTGATAAATCCTTCCATAATGAGGTATGGCTCATACACATCTTCTACTGTTCCTGCATCCTCGCCAATAGCTGTTGCGATGGTAGAGATACCCACTGGGCCGCCTCTGAATTTATCGATGATGGTACAGAGTATCTTATTGTCGATTTCATCGAGGCCATAGGAGTCGATATTCAAGGATTGAAGCGAAAGTTGAGCGATATCTGTAGTGATGGTACCATTTCCTCTTACCTGGGCGAAATCACGGACTCTTCTGAGGAGCGAGTTTGCGATACGAGGGGTTCCTCGGCTTCTGCGGCTGATTTCGATAGCGGCATCATCCTCGATAGGAACTTTCAGCAGCATTGCACTTCGCTTGATGATACGCTTCAGGGTCTCTGGATCGTAATACTCCAGGTGCATATTGATACCAAAGCGAGCTCGGAGTGGAGCGGTGAGCATGCCACTTCGGGTGGTGGCTCCAATCAGCGTGAATGGATTCAGGTCTATCTGAATGCTTCGGGCAGAAGGGCCTTTGTCGATCATAATGTCGATGCGGTAGTCTTCCATCGCTGAATATAAATACTCTTCCACAACTGGTGAAAGGCGATGGATCTCGTCGATGAAAAGCACATCATTGGGCTCAAGCGAGGTGAGAATACCTGCCAGATCACCTGGCTTATCGAGAATCGGACCGCTGGTGATTTTGAATCCAACGCCCAATTCATTGGCAATGATATTGCTCAGGGTAGTCTTACCGAGGCCCGGAGGACCATAAAGCAAGGTATGGTCGAGCGGCTCGCCTCTATATTTAGCTGCTTCGACAAAGACACTTAAATTCTCTACAACCTTCTCCTGACCATTGAAATCATCAAAGTGGAGAGGGCGTAGTGCATTCTCGAAATCTTTCTCTGCCGATGTGAGCTTTTCTTCTTCTCTAATATCGAAATCTTCTGTCATTTTCTTATTTTGTGCAAAGATAGTAAAAAGTAAATTAGCAAAGAAACAATTCGCTAAAAAAGTGGATGGATAGTAGAAAAGGTTCTGTTCTTGACAATTTGTAGCATTATAAGAGGTGAAACTAAATATCTTCTAGAAATTCGCTGTAAATTACGATAGATTGTTACTAAAATGAGTTCTTTTCTAAAACATTATTCTTTTGTTTCGTATATTTATTGTAGTTTTGCAATCAAATAGAGGATTTAAAAATAGGATAGTATGTTAAAGATGTTGCAGGCAGCCAGCCGATGGCTAGCCAATTATACCTCAATTTTTATCATCGGCATTGCAGTTCTCACCTTTTTGGTTCCAGATCTCTTCAAGTGGGTGCATGGCACTACTCAGACTATAATCTTGGGCATCATTATGCTGACGATGGGTTTGACGCTTACCACCAATGATTTCAAGATTTTAGCTCAACGCCCTTTGGATATTTTCATTGGTGCCGCTTCTCAGTTCATCATTATGCCTTGTGTGGCCTATCTGTTGGTGAATGTATGGCATTTGGAGCCTGCTTTGGCTTTGGGTATTTTGCTGGTGGGATGTTGTCCTGGAGGTGTTTCGAGCAACATTATGAGCTATCTTTGTCATGGTGATGTCGCTTTCTCTGTGGGAATGACCTGTGCTTCCACTTTGCTGGCACCGTTTATGACTCCATTATTGATGCAGATTACAGCTGGTGAAATCATAGAAATCGATGCAATCGGCATGTTTCAGAATATTCTCATAGTTACGATTATTCCTGTTGGATTGGGATGTTTTCTCAATTATCTCTATAGCAATCGGGAGAGCTTCCCAACGATTCAGAGCTTAATGCCTGGATTGAGCGTTATTTGTTTGGCTTGTATTGTGGGAGGTGTTATCTCAACCGTTTATGATAGTTTGGTGGCAAGAGGCTTCATGCTCTTTATCTGGACTTTTGCTGTGGTTTTCTGCCATAATACCTTGGGATATATTCTCGGATATTTCTCCGGTAAAATCGCCCGATTCAGTACTGCCAAGAAGCGTACTATCAGCATTGAGGTAGGTATGCAGAATGCAGGTTTGGCTACAGTTTTGGCAGGAACTTTCTTTGCCGCCCAACCATTAGCCGTGCTTCCTTGCGCCATCAGTTGTGTATGGCATAGCATTTCCGGCACTATTCTCGCCGGAATCTATCTCAAGTGGGATCAACTTCATGGTGTGAAATGATTCGTATTGCCATTACTAAGCCCGATTTCTTCGAGGGAGAGGCCGATAAAATCGTCTCTCTCTTGGGGCTTCTTTCAACCCATCAGAAGGCTGCTATTCCTACTGATGAGATGGGGAGAAATGCTGTTTACGAAAGAAAGGATATGGTAGAAGATTTCCCGATGAAACCGTTTGTCTCAAAATCTTCAGAAGCCTTAGCGGACAAAACCGTTGGAAAATTCGATAGGATTCATATTCGAAAACCAGATGCAAGTCGGGAAGAGATAGCAGCTTTGTTATCCGCCATTCCATCGGGATTGCATCCAAGGTTAGTGCTTCACGATCATTTCGAATTAATCGAGGATTTTCCTAGAGTAGGAGGCTTTCATCTGAATCGTCGAAATCCCTCAGTGTCTTTTCTTTTAAAGGACGATAAATTCGTGGAAATCTTTAAGGGAGAAGATAGGACTGCTTTATCGGGTGAATCTCTAGGAATAAAAGGAAAGACCTTGTCGAGAAGTTGCCATTCTCTCGATGAAGTTGCGAAATATAAGCAGGAATGTGATTATGTGTTCTTGAGTCCTATCTTCGATAGCATCAGCAAAGTGGGTTATTCTTCTGCTTTCACATCGGATATCCTGCAACAAGCCAATAAAGATGGGATTATTGATGGGAAAGTGTATGCGCTTGGAGGTATTTCCATCGATAAAATCGGCCTGTTGCAAGAGTGGGGATTTGGCGGATATGCCATGCTTGGGGCCGCATGGAGGGATTAAAAGCCCATTATTTCTATTCATCATTGAATGAGTTATGCCATTCTAAATCGATCGTATAGCTAATTTCTATAATATGAAACGATCGTTTCATGTAATGTTAAACGACCGTTTCACATAATGTCAAACGTTCGTTTCATATAATGTCAAACGGCCGTTTCACATTGTCTACTAAGGTGGTTTTTTACTGAGATCCTGCATTGATAAAGGGAGATTGATGGGTAAAAGCTTCATGTATCCTATAGTTATCCATAGCCTTTCTTTTTCGGAAGTAGAGTTATTAATATCTGATTGCCTAGCTTTAGAATATACAAATTGTCGCCAAATTACACAAATCGATGAATTTTTGCTGATATTTTTGGCGTTTTCGAAATAAAATATTACTTTTGCCGATGATAAACTCTGGTGCTTTAGCCAGAAGAGGGGTGCGGTTCCGCTTGGAACTTGCTGAGATTATACCCGTGAACCTGATGCAGGTAATGCTGCCGTAGGAAAGCGAATATATTTTGCGTTTATCATTCGTATGCTGTTTCTTGGCGTGAGCGTATCCCTCTTAGTGAAGTGAATAAATTAAGAGGATATGTTTTATATTCCAACATTAACGATTGCAGGCTCTGATTGTAGTGGAGGTGCTGGTGTTCAGGCAGATATCAAAACGATGTCGGCCTTGGGATGCTATGCTGCTTCTGTTATCACTTCTGTAACGGTTCAGAATACCCAAGGGGTTTCGGCCATTCATTCCATCCCTCCTGAGATTGTGGAGGGGCAGATTCGTGCGGTGATGGATGATATTCATCCGTTGGCGGTAAAGATTGGCATGGTGAATGATGCATCGACTATTCGAGCTATCGCTGAAACGCTGAAATCTTATACTTCACATTCTAAGTTCTATATTATTCTCGATCCTGTGATGGTTTCAACCAGCGGTTGCAGATTGATGCAGCAGGATGCCTTGGAGATTTTCGAGCGGGAATTGCTTCCGCTAGCTACTCTTATCACACCGAATATTCCAGAGGCAGAGGTACTTTCTTGTAAGAAAATAGATAGTATCTACGATGAAATCGCGATAAAAAAGATTCTAAGCTTTGGTACTAGTGCCGTCCTTTTGAAGGGCGGACATCTAACCGAGAAGACCGATGGTCTATACATTATGAAGAACACAAGCGGAGGGTTATCTGTGCATTCCTTTAAGTCCGAGAGTGTTGACACTAACAATACCCACGGTACTGGATGCACACTCTCTTCCGCAATTACTTCATTCTTAGCCATTTCCAAGGCTCTTCATCCCGATGAAATCGATGAGGATGCTCGAATGATTGAGGCTATCAAGTCTGCAAAAAACTATATCACCGAGGCTCTTAAAGCTGGGGCGGATGTAAAAATAGGCGAGGGGCATGGACCTGTGAACCATTTCTATCAGCCGAAAGCCTTGATAAAGGTTGAGAATACGAGTTCTCGAGATTGTGTATAATGCGAAAGTTTTCTATTTCTGCAATCGAGATTTGGCTTTTCTCAAGTCGAAGATTTCGTGGAGTAATTTCCTTTAGACTTAGGGATTTGCTAAAAAGGTAAGGAAATGGATGCATCAGACATCATTCATTTGTAAAATTGATGAAGGTTTGCTGCTGAATTAGAAATGACATAGCGATAGTAACGATGGACTTTGCAAATATTGGTTCTTATTTTGATATGAGCAGTAAGGAGGCAATTATCTGCATAGACGTAGATTTGCAGTAAGGCTCTGTATGAAAGCAAAATTAGTTCTAACTCCGATTTCATCGAGTAAAATGCTAATAACAAAAACAAAATAAAGATGAATAAATCGATTTTCGAGAAATCGAAATTGCAGTTTATTACCCATTCCAACGAGCATTATGATTATGTCTCGGGAGCCGAAGAGGCCATGAAGGGTGGTTGCCGCTGGGTACAACTTCGAATGAAAGGTGCCAGCGATGAGGAGATTCTGGCTGCTGCCCAGAAACTCGAACCTGTCTGCAGAAAATATGATGCCATCTTTCTTCTGGATGATAAGGTGCATCTTGTGGAGAAAGCCCATGCCGATGGCGTGCATTTGGGAAAGAACGATATGCCTGTGGATGAGGCTCGAAAACTGCTAGGTGAGGATAAAATCATCGGTGGAACTGCCAATACTTTCGAGGATATCGTGCGATTGCATCAGCAGGGGGCCGATTATATAGGCTGCGGTCCTTTCCGTTTCACCACTACTAAGCAGAATCTCTCACCAATTCTCGGATTAGAGGGGTATCGAAATATTATCGATGAAATGAGGGAGAATAACATCCACCTGCCGATTGTGGCGATAGGAGGCATTCTGAAAGAAGATGTGGCAGAACTCATGAAAACAGGCATTACGGGTATTGCCATTAGTGGCGCAATTCTTAATGCTGAGAATCCGATTGAAGAAACAAAACAATTTTTAAAACTCATATGATGAATCAAAACATCCGTATCCAGTTTCCTTCTTCAGAGAAGGTCTACCTTCACGGCAAACTTTTCCCTGATGTAAAGGTGGGAATGCGTAAAATCACTCTTACCCCAACCGTTTCTATAGAGAATGGTGAGCGTAAAGTTAAGGAGAATGCTCCTGTAATCGTGTATGATACCAGTGGTCCTTATAGCGACCCTAATATCCCTATCGACTTGGAGAAGGGATTGCCAAAGCTTCGTGCCAAGTGGATAAAGAACCGCAAGGGCACTCAGATGTATTGTGCTAAGCATGGCATCATTACTCCTGAAATGGAATATGTAGCTATCCGCGAGAATATGAATTGCGAGCAGATGGGCATTGAGACCAAAATCACTCCTGAGTTTGTGCGCGATGAGGTGGCTGCTGGTAGAGCGGTTATCCCTTCGAATATCAAGCATCCAGAGAGCGAGCCGATGATTATCGGTACTAACTTCCTCGTGAAGATCAATACCAATATCGGTAATTCTTCCACTACTTCTGGTATTGAGGAGGAAGTAGAGAAGGCTGTATGGAGTTGCAAGTGGGGTGGCGATACCTTGATGGACCTTTCTACGGGCGATAACATCCACGAAACTCGTGAGCGTATTCTCCGCAACTGTCCTGTTCCGGTAGGAACGGTGCCAATGTATCAGGCTTTCGAGAAGGTGAATGGCAAGGCTGAGGATCTCACTTGGGAAATTTTCAAGCAGACGCTTATTGAGCAGTGCGAGCAGGGTGTGGATTATTTCACCATCCATTGTGGCATTCGCTTGAAGAATGTTCCTTTGGCCCTAGGTCGCCTCACAGGTATGGTGAGCCGTGGCGGAAGCATCATCTCCAAGTGGTGTCAGGTACATAATGAGGAGAGTTTCCTCTATACTCATTTCGATGATATCTGCGATATCTGTAAGGAATATGATGTAGCGCTTTCTTTGGGTGATGGCTTGCGCCCTGGAAGTACCCACGATGCCAATGATGCAGCTCAGTTCGCCGAACTCGACACGATGGGAGAGTTGGTACAGCGAGCATGGGATAAGGATGTACAGGCCTTTATAGAGGGTCCTGGCCATGTGCCAATGCACAAGATCAAGGAGAATATGGAGCGTCAGATTGAGAAGTGCCATGGTGCACCTTTCTATACCCTCGGTCCTTTGGTAACCGATATCGCTCCAGCCTACGACCATATCACTTCTGCCATCGGTGCCGCAATGATCGGCTGGTATGGCACTGCTATGCTCTGCTATGTCACTCCAAAGGAGCATCTGGCTTTGCCGGATAAGGATGATGTTCGTACGGGTGTGGTAGCCTATAAGATTGCTGCCCATGCTGCCGATCTCGCCAAGGGCCATCCTGGTGCTTGCGTTAGAGATGATGCCTTGAGCAAGGCTCGCTACGATTTCCGATGGAAAGACCAGTTCAACTTGAGTCTTGATCCAGAAAGGGCAGAGGAATACTATCGCACCACCAACAAGGTGGATGCCCAATATTGTACTATGTGTGGACCAAACTTCTGTGCAGCCCGCATCTCTCATACACTTTGTGAAGATAAATAATTTCGCTATGGAAAAATTAAAGATAGCAAATAGGGAGTTCAGTTCACGTCTGTTTGTTGGAACAGGCAAGTTCAGCAATAGTGCTGTGATGGCTGAGGCCATCAAGGCGAGTGAGAGCGAGATGGTTACTTTCGCCATGAAGCGCATCGACCCAGATGGCGACGATGATAATATGCTTCAGAGTCTTTCGCTCCCTGGTATTCAGATATTGCCAAATACCAGTGGCGCAAGAGATGCCAAGGAGGCTATCTTTGCTGCTAATATCGCACGTGAGGCCTTTGGAACAAATTGGGTGAAACTTGAGATTCATCCCGATCCTCGTTATCTTCTCCCTGATCCTGTAGAAACCTTGAAGGCTACTGAGGAATTGGTAAAGCAGGGTTTTAATGTATTGCCTTATTGTCAGGCCGACCCTGTGCTTTGTAAGCGTTTGGCCGAAGTGGGAGCTTCTACCGTTATGCCTTTGGCTGCTCCTATCGGCACCAATCTGGGCTTGGTTACCCGCGATTTCCTTCAGGCAATCATCGAGGAAGCTACCGTCCCTGTGGTAGTCGATGCAGGCTTGGGCGCCCCTAGTCATGCTGCTGCCGCTATGGAGATGGGTGCAGATGCTGTTTTGGTGAATACAGCGATTGCTGTTGCAGGCGATCCTGTTGCAATGGCGATTGCCTTCAAGAAAGCTACCGAGGCAGGTCGTGAGGCTTATGAGGCAGGTTTGGGCTTGCAGAGTGGCAACTTCCAGGCCGAGGCATCCAGTCCGCTTACTTCTTTCTTAGGTGAGGAATAAAAGTTATGAATGTAACTATTAACAATAAGCCAGTTGCCCTCGATGAGGGCACTAGCTTGTCTGCTATAGCCGAGCTTTATAAGGTGCCAGATAAGGGAGCTGCTATTGCTCTCAACAGCGAGATTATTCATCGTGAGGATTGGTCATCTACTTCGGCTAAGGAAGGCGATGAGATCTTGATTATCAAGGCTTTCTGCGGAGGATAATACCGCACTGAGAAGGAAATTCGTTCGGAAGTATATATGAATTATTAAATAAGAAATAGAAGTGTTTAGCGATTATATAAGAAAGATTAGCTGGGAGGAAACCACCCAGCGCATTCTTAGCAAGACGGATGCTGATGTTATCCGGGCACTCAACAAGTCGCATTGCGATGTAGATGACTTCATGGCAATGATATCGCCTGCTGGTGCCAAATTCCTGGAGCCAATGGCGCGATTGAGCCGTAAGTACACACTCGAGCGTTTTGGCAACACTATCAATATGTTCATCCCTATCTACATCACGAATTCGTGTTGTAATAGTTGTGTATATTGTGGCTTCCATGTGCAGAATCCAATGAAGCGCATCATTCTTACCGAGGAGGAGATTGTAAGGGAGTATAAGGCGATAAAGGCCTTGGGTCCTTTCGATAATCTGCTCATTGTTACGGGCGAGAACAAGGCGGCTGCAGGTGTCGACTATCTGGCTCGTGCCCTCGATTTGGCAAAGCCTTATTTCAATAATCTTCAGATAGAGGTGATGCCTCTCGAAATGGAGGATTACAAGGCGTTGCGTGGGCATGGAATGAATGGTGTTATCTGCTTCCAGGAAACCTATCACGAGGCGAATTACAAGAAGTATCACCCAAGGGGTCCGAAAAGCGATTGGGAGTATCGAGTAAATGGATTCGACCGTATGGGACAGGCTGATGTTCACAAGATTGGAATGGGTGCCCTCATCGGTTTGGAGGATTGGCGCACCGATGTAACGATGATGGCTTATCATCTTCGCTATCTCGAGCAGCATTATTGGCGTACTCAATATAGCTGCAACTTCCCAAGAATGCGTCCTGCATCGAACGATGGTTTCCAACCGAATGTTATTATGAGCGATCGTGAGTTGGCGCAGGCTACCTTTGCCATGCGTATCTTCGATCATGATGTGGATATTAGCTATAGCACGCGTGAGAATCCTGAGATTCGCAACCACATGGCTAAACTTGGTGTTACCACAATGAGTAGCGAGAGCCATACCGACCCAGGAGGCTATGCTTGCTATCCAAGCAGTCTGGCTCAGTTCGATGTGAGTGATGCCCGCAAGACTCCACAGATTATTGCCGACTTAAAGGCAGAGGGTGTGGAGCCTGTATGGAAGAACTGGGATCGCCAGTTCGACCATTTTATGATGAAAGGTTAATTCTTCTTTGAGGCTGTTTATTTTTATATTCAGCCTCATTTTTTTCTCTGCATAACAAATCTTTTTGTCTGATAATTCATAATTTCCAGACTAGGGTGAGTTTGTTGTATGTTAATACGTAATCTAGCCTGGATAATTCATAAAAGACTTGTTTCCAACATTTCTCTCCCGCTTGTGGGGGAGATCAAAGCGAGGATATGCCACGAGCTAGGTTTATTTGCTAATTATTAATAGCTTTGCTGCTTAATCTTGTGGCATTCCCTCTCTCAATCTCCCCCGCGAGCGGGGGAGAAGTATGGTAAGATAATTCTTCTATGCATTATCCTGGATAGGAATATCCAAATTAGGCTGTAATATGAAAGTTTGGCGAAATTGGGCTGTTTTCAGCTGCTAAATGGCGTGTTAAGACTTTGTAAATGGTGCATTTAGACTTCGTAAATGGCGCATTTAGACTTCGTAAATCTATATAATTCATAAGGCTACTTTTTTTCAGATAACTACAGCCTTGAAAAGACTATAGCTATTTCTCCGCCAATTTTTTGAAAATCCTATTTTACCTTTTGTGAATTATTCTGGTTAAGAGTTCTCTTTAATGGGTTGATGTGCTTTATAGATGTTGGATAACGAAGTTTGTAATAATATTTAAACTATCGAGCGCAATCTAAGCCTATCTAAGAAATTTAGATAAATTTAGGTAACTTTTGTGTTACTCAAAACCCTCTATCTAAATGGTTTTAGTTATCTAAGTTGTGTTTAGATACGTAATGTATTGATACGTAGTGTGTTAGGTGCCCTATCTAAATTTCTTAGATACTTAGATAAAATGTTAAAATAAGAGCGAATTCGAGAGTGCTGTGTATATATAGAGTGTAATAATACAAAATAGAAGTAGGTTTTCCTAACATTAGGTTATCTAAAATTTAGATAAATAGCCGTTAATTGCGAATTATTTCTATAAATTGTTGTAATATTTCGTATTAAGTGTGTACTTCTTTCATATCTCCCCATCGAGCGGGGGGCAGTGGTATGGTAAGGTTATCCTATAGATTATCTAGGTTAGATGAAAGCTAATACGAAAGTAAAGTGAGGATAATAGTAAAGAAATCAAGAAAAAGTAGTATATTTGTCAGCAAATAGAATGCTTTATGAGAGACGAAGAATACTTTGTGAAGAAACTCGAGTTCAGAGACATCAAGCCCACCTCTTCCCGATTGCTGATTCTGCATGAGATGTATAGGGGCGATGAGGCTGTTTCTATGCCCGATTTAGAGCGTTTGCTGCCTACGGTGGATAAATCCACCATCAGTCGAACTTTAGCGCTTTTCCTGCTTCATAAATTAATTCATGCTATTGATGATGGATCGGGCGTGTTGAAATACAATGTTTGCGATGACGACTGCGATTGTTCGGTTGATTTTGAGCATACTCATTTCTATTGCGAAAATTGCCATCGCACCTTCTGTCTCAAGCATATAGCTGTACCGGTTGTTTCTCTTCCGGATGGCTTCACCCTCAACAGTATCAACTATGTGTTGAAGGGATTATGTCCGGAATGTGCAGAGAAACTGAAATAAAAAAAGGCATGCCACAAGATTAAGCTGCAATACTTATTAGTCAGCAAATAAACCTTGCTTGTGGCATACCCTCTTTAGTTCAATAGTCTTTTATTTTGTGCGATTGGCTTTTGACACGCTCCCAACTATAATTTTTCAATATTTTCTTCTTTCAATGTTTCCCTGCATTCCTCGAGGATAGCGATGAGCTCATCCTTATGGGTAGCACGCAGCATCTTGATGCGGGTTTCCTTGAAGTTTGGCACACCCTTGAAAATAGGGCTGGCGGCCAAATGGCGGCGGGTGTGGAGAATGCCTCGGTATTCATCGATGCGGTTGACATTGATTTCCAACTGCTCCTCCAACACATCGATTTTCTCATCAAGTGTTAGTTCTTTCTCGGAGAAGAACCAAGGCTGTCCAAAGGTGGCACGACCTACCATCACGGCATCTACACCATAATCGTCGAATGCCTTGTTAGCCTGTTCGATAGAAACGATATCACCATTGCCGATGATTGGAATATGGATGCGAGGGTTCTTCTTAACCTCGCCAATTAAGCTCCAGTCGGCTTCGCCAGTATACATCTGACTACGAGTGCGGCCATGGATAGTCAAAGCCTGAATGCCGCAGTCCTGCAGCTGTTCGGCAAGGTCGGTAATAATGAGATTATCCTGATCCCATCCCAAGCGTGTTTTGGCAGTAACCGGAACGTTAACGGCTTTAGCCACCTCTCTTGCGATGTCGAGCATCAAAGGTACATTTCGCAGCAATCCAGCACCAGCACCCTTTCCAGCCACCTTCTTAACCGGACAGCCGAAGTTCAAGTCGATGATATCAGGATGAACCGATTCCACAATCTTGGCAGCTTCCACCATAGGCTCCACCTCCTTACCATAAATCTGAATACCCACAGGGCGTTCCTCGTCGTTGATTTTCATCTTCTCGAGCGTTGATTTTATGGAGCGGATAATGGCATCGGCAGCCACGAACTCTGTATAAACCATCTTGGCGCCAAAGCGCTTGCAGAGCATGCGGAAACCTACATCCGTTACATCCTCCATTGGGGCGAGGAAAAGCGGACGCTCGCCAAAATCTATTGTACCAATCTTCATTATTTCTAATTCCTATTCTTTAATTCTATAATTCTTGATCTCTCATCCGATAATCTGATTTTTTAATCAGATAGCCCAGATTTGAAATCCCGATAATCTTTAATTTTTAGCCTAATAATCAAGTAATTCAATACTCTTAATCCGACATCAGATAGTCGCTAGTTTGAACTCCTGACACCCATTAATCATAAGCTTGATAATCTGATACTTTAAAATCAGATAGACTAAGTTTGAACCCCCGATAATCTAGCAATTCAATACTCTTAATCTGAATATCAGATATTTACTAGTTTGAACTCCTGATAATTCGAAATCTTAAATCAGAAAATCAAGTAATCCTTAATCTCTAATCTTTAATCCGAACATCCCTAATTTAAAATCAGATAGCCTTTGATCTATAGCTTGATAATCAAGTAATTCAATACTCTTAATCTGAACATCAGATATTTCCTAGTTTGAACTCCTGATAATTCGAAATCTTAAATCAGAGAATCAAGTAATCTTTAATCTATAATCCTCTAATCTCTAATTCTCTAATCTATAATCCGAAATCCGAATATCCTCAATCCGATACAACCATATACTTTTCGAAGGCCTTATCATATTCCTCGCTATTTCCGAGGCGGCCATTGATGAGGCAAACCAACTCGACGGTAGCTCTGCAGCAGAGCTTCTCATCGCTCTTACGGAGAATATCCTGATGGAAGACATAGCGGATGCCCTGCTTCTCAAGCCATAAACGGGAGATGAACCAATCATCGCAACGCAGTGGAGTTTTATACTGCAGATTCATTCTTGCCACAACAGCATCAATTCCACGCTCGTGCATCTCGCTGAAACTCAAGCCGGTGGAACGCAAGAAGCAATGGCGGGTATGCTCGAAATAATGCAGATAATTGGCATTATTTACGATTCCCTCGATGTCGCACTCATAGTCGCGAACTTCCATTTCTGTTTCAAATATGTGCTTAGACATTTTCCTTATGATTTGATTATGGTTGCAAAGTTACGAACTTTCTGTCGAAAAATTGTATATTCGCTTATTTTAACTCATATTTTGAGTGTTCTCGTAGGGCTGTAATATCTTGACAACTCGACTATTTCAATAAATGATACATGCCTCCGGCAAGGGTTTTGATAATGCCTTTCATCTCGAGCATGAATAGGATAGAGGTGGCTTGCTGGATGGATAGACCTGCTTGTACGGCAATGAAATTCAACTGAAGATCATTGTTGCGGGTAAGCACATCAACAATTTTCTGTTCCTCGTTTGATAATTCCGGAAATAGCTGACGCTCAATGCCTTTGGATTGTGCTTTGAAGAGTAGGGCATCTTCCTGCCATCCCATCGCTTCTACAAAGTCCTTGGCACAGGTAATCATAGCCGCCCCATTGTTGCGGATGAGATTGTTGCAGCCCTCGCTGTAGATATCGCCGACTCTGCCAGGGAAGGCGAAAACATCTCGGCCATAGCTTTGCGAAATCTCGGTGGTGATGAGGCCACCGCCCTTCTTTGCGCTTTCTATGAGGATGCTGGCATCCGACATACCGGCTACAATTCGGTTTCGGCGAACGAAGTTCATCTTGTCGGCATTGGTCTGTGTGAGAAATTCCGATAGTAAGCCTCCTTGGTTTACCATTTTGTTTGCTGTAGACATGTGTCGGCGAGGGTAGAGGTCGTCTAATCCGTGGGCAAGTACTCCCACCGTCTCGTATCCGTATTTGAGTGCCTCGTCGTGGGCATGAATATCCACTCCATAAGCCAATCCGCTTACTATCAATACTTTCGGACAAAGGGTTTTTAGTTCCTGGATAAATTTTCGGATAAGATCCTGTCCGTAAATAGTACATTGGCGGGTGCCAATAATGTTGATAACCCGCTTCTGGTTTAAGTCGGCATTGCCCTTGTAGAAGAGCATCAAGGGAGCATCGTCCACCTCTTTCAAACGTTGAGGGTATCGCTCATCAATGAGTGTAAGTGGCAGAATATCGTGCTGAATATCATATTCCATTTCCACTTCCGCCCTTTTCATCGGTTCATCGAGCTGCTTCAAAGCCTCGATGAGCCGGTCGGAAGCATCAGGAATGACATCCTTGATGTTATTGCGATTCTCGATAACGGCAGTAGCCGATCCGAGCATTCGGTATATCTGAAGTAATCCGCTGAGTGTGAAGTAATTAATTCGCGTCAGCGCGATAGTATTTAGAATTTCCTGTTCTGAAACCATATTCTTGAATTATTAATATCGGATATTTTATAAAATGGAAGGATTGAATTTTTAGTATAGAAATGAGCTCTTTTTATACCCCTGCTTTGAGGAAATATCCTTCAAAATAGTTTTGAAATTAAAATATCACATTATTTTCTCCTACTTAACTCTTAAACTTCTATTTTTCCTAACTAGGAAATGACTAGCTTTTCTTGAGATATTCATACCCAATTCGACATCTCAGACATTCCTTTTTGTTGCAATATTCATTTTTCAGCTGAATAAGCGCCTGACTATCCCCCGCATTCTCAACAGCCAGTCCTACTTGCTGCCACATTCTCACGATGTAATTATTTTCCGCCTTGAGCTCCTCCAGGAAGTCGAAAGCACGATCACAGAGTTTCTCGTCCATTTTATGTCTGCCATAGGCAAAAAGCATAGGAATAGCTGTATTAATCATCAAGAGGTTGAGGCTGAAAGGCGAAATGCTTTTCTCGTTCATCTCGCTGCAAGAACCGAAGGTATAATGAGTTGACCAATAAGGAGTTACCGATGTCTTTAATACCTCCTTCGTATCCTTAACCGTAGTACATTCCAATAGCTGGCTCAATCCAGCCTTCCGTTGGAAATAGAGATTGGCGAGTTGAGAAATACGGATATGCGGAAAGTTCTGCGGCCGGAGTCGAAGAAACTTCCACAACTTATAGTCCATCGGCTTCAGCGAGAACTTATGTGCGAGATAGAGATACTCATTCCTCAACTTAGAGAAATATCCCTCGTCGAGCGCTTCCTGCTGATATCTTTCAGGAATTGCCTTAAGATCCAACAAACCAGCCTGTCCCATAAAGATGGCCTCAATCTGAAAGAGATTGTCGCGATGATGATCGACATCGTGCAGAGGCAGGTTGAGCGCCCATTCCTCGAAGGCATCGCCATTGATGCCAAAGCCATAATTGCGGGCGAGAGTAACGAAATAGCCGTTCTCCCACGAACCATTGCATTGCTCAACACGGTGCTGGATGGCCGCCGTTTTCTGCTCCAATCGCTCTGTTTGAAGGGCACTCATCCAGGAATGCACCATCAGTCGGGTGAGACTCGGAATGATTTTATAGCAAGGCGGATACTTATCCGTAGAGAGCAACTCCCGATAATGGAGAAGCACGTTTTCGGGAATATCCAATTGCATCTGAGGCAGGTAATCGCCTCGGAAGTTCTTTGCCTGTGCATCGATAGAGCCGCAAACATGCAGAATGACATTATCGTATCGCTCATCCTTGTCGTGATGATGTAAATACCAGTCACTTGCCCTGTCGTGAATTTCGACATTGCCTACCCATAAAGTACCGTTGATTTTGATTTTGGAATTAAAAAAATCAGGACCAGCGTTGGTGTTATGTAATCCGGGGTCAATCACTTCTACTAGGTGCCCATCGGTTGTCCTGAGTTCTTTGAGTGGGAACAATTTATGCTTCCAGACATAATGCAAAAGCAGTTCCATTAAGCTAAATTTTAGTGCAAAGGTAATAATAAATTAAAAAAACTGAGCAGAAACGCCTAAAAATAATGGGCTTTGCGATGTATAAATGGAAAAAATTGTATCTTTGCGCAAACGTTTAATTCGAATTAAAATGAAAATTGCACTTATCGGCTACGGCAAGATGGGACGTATGATCGAGCAGATCGCCCTGGAGCGTGGCCACGAAATCGTTTGTAAAATTGATGTTGATAATCCTCAGGACTTCGACAGCCCTGAGTTTGAAAGTGCTGATGTGGCCATCGAGTTCACAAATCCGCTGGCTGCCTACGATAACTATCTGAAGGCTTTTAAGCACCATGTAAAGGTGGTTTCTGGTTCTACCGGTTGGATGAAGGACCATCAGGCCGAGGTTGAGGCACTTTGCAAGGATGGACAGAACACCCTTTTCTGGGCTAGCAACTACTCTGTAGGTATGGCTATCTTCCAGGCTGTTAACCGCTATTTGGCTAAGATCATGAATGGCTTCAAGCAGTATGATGTTACCATGGAGGAAACTCACCATGTGCACAAACTTGATGCTCCATCTGGTACAGCAATCACTCTGGCCGAGGAGATTCTCGACAATATGGACCGCAAGGACAAATGGGTGAAGGGTTTCCAGCATAATGCCGATGGTACAGAGGAAGGTACCAATGATGTGGCTGCTGATGAGTTGCCAATCGCAAGTATCCGCCGTGATGAGGTTCCTGGCATTCACACTATCAACTATGATTCTGATGCCGACCTTATCTCTATTACCCACGATGCTCATAGCCGCAAGGGCTTTGCCTTGGGTGCTGTTCTGGCTGCTGAATATACTGTAAACCATACAGGTTTATTGACTACCTCTGATTTGTTTAAGTTCTAAATGTTATGATTGATAGAGAAAAACAAAAACTGAATATGAAGGTACAATGGACAAAATTTATCGTTGTCCTAGTACTCTATTTGATATTCCTCTTCTGGGTGAAGAGCTGGTTGGGACTAATCGTAGTTCCATTTATCTATGATGTTTATATTAGCAAGAAGATTAAATGGCAATGGTGGAAAGAGGCCGAGAGTGTTACCCGCTTCATTATGAGTTGGGTGGATGCTTTGGTATTTGCGCTTGTAGCCGTATATTTCATTAACCTCTTCTTCTTCCAGAACTATGTTATTCCATCAAGTTCTTTGGAAAAGAGTTTGCTCACTGGTGATTACCTCTTCGTGAGCAAGGTGAGCTATGGACCTCGCATTCCTGAGACTCCATTGACAATGCCTCTCACTCAGCACACTATGCCTTTGGTAAATGTGAAGAGCTATATCGAGTGGCCTCATTGGGACTATCGCCGTGTGAAGGGATTGGGCAATGTTCAGCTGAACGATATCGTTGTCTTCAACTATCCAGCAGGCGATACACTTGTTAATGAGGAGAAATATGCAAGTTACGATTACTATGCAAATTTTGCCTATCCTCTCGGTCATGACATCTATGTACAGAGATATGGTGCAACTCCTGACCTTACCAAAATGAATGATGTTGCCCGTTACGAGTATTTCGAGAAGATTTATGCAATGGGTACCAGCTATGTAAAGCAGAACCCTGCTGAATTTGGTGATGTTATCTCTCGTCCTACCGATCGTCGTGAAAATTATGTGAAGCGTTGTGTCGGACTTCCTGGTCAGACACTTCAGATTAAGAATCACATTGTTTATCTCGATGGTAAGGCTAATAAGGAGCCTGAGAATGTTCAGTATACCTACAAGGTTAAGCTGAAGGGAGAAATGACTCAGGAACTTATGGATGAACTGGGCATTACCAATGAGGATATGTTGATGTTGAACCAGAGTGGTTGCATCCCTTTGACCAAGCGTGCTTATAATGCTTTGAAAGCCAACAAGAATCTGGTGGCAAATATCAGCTATAACTCGGATGCTTCGACAGGTGATACTTATCCTTTGAATGCCGTAACAGGTTGGACAAGAGATAACTACGGCCCGCTTTGGATTCCTAAGAAGGGTGCTACTATCAAGTTGGATATGAAGAATCTTCCAATGTATGAGCGTTGCATCAAAGTGTATGAGAAGAACGAACTGAAGGTAAATAAGGGTCAGATCTATATCAATGGTAAGTTGGCTCACAGCTATACCTTCAAGATGGATTACTACTGGATGATGGGTGATAACCGTCACAACTCAGCCGACTCAAGATACTGGGGCTTCGTGCCAGAAGACCATATCGTAGGTAAGCCAATCTTCATTTGGTGGAGTCATAGTCCAGACCATAATGGATTCTCAGGAATCAGATGGTCAAGACTCTTCACTTTTGTGGATAACATCAAGTAATTCGCCCTCCGCAAGGAGAGAAGTTACGATACATGAACAACTGGACAAAGTTTGCCATCTCGCTGGGAGTGTTTTTAGGTCTTGCTTGGCTCATTCGCTCCTTTGCGTTTACAATCTACTCGGTACCTGAGAATGGACTCGTAGCAGGTCTGCATAGCGGTTCGCGTGTGATTGTAAACAAGGTGGCTAATACTGCCTATAAAAAAGGCGATGTGGTGGTTTTCACCGATTCTTTGTCCAATTATATTGGAACTATCAAGGCGGTGCCAGGAGATACAGTAACTCTTGGTTCCGCCTTATATATTATTCCCTATACTTGTTGCAAGCGGTGCGGATGCCCCGATTGCAAGTTCTATCTCATCGAGCAGGGGAAATCACAACGGCTTGTCCACCGCCACCTTTTTGTGGGGAAAGCCAGCAAAATCTTCTAGTTTTTGGAAACAGCAATACTTTCAGCAACCTATTTTGGTCCGATTCAGTGGTATCAGAAACTGAATCGTATGGATGCTTGTATCATCGATCCTTACGAGCATTTTGTAAAGCAATCGTATAGAAGTCGTTGTATTATCTCGACTACCCAGGGATTGCAGAAACTCTCCGTACCCGTTATCTTCGAGAATCACATGCCTTTGAAGGATGTCGAGATCTCCGATCACGGTAATTGGCGCCATCTGCATTGGAATGCCCTCTGTTCCGCCTATGGCGAGAGCCCTTTCTTCGAGTATTATCAAGATGATATCCGTCCTTTCTTTGAAAAGAAATGGAAATGGCTCCTCGATTATGATATGGAGATCTTGGAGAAGATGATTGAGTTGCTGGATTTAGATAAGACCTATGGAAAGGAAGATTCTTCCATCTCGCTTTCAAAGGAGTATGTTCAACTATCTTCTGGAGATAATATTTCTGAAGATCAACTGGGCGATCCTCAAGCAAATCTATCGATAAAGGATTTTCGAATGAGTATCAATCCAAAACATCCGGGCGAGGATCCTGATTTCCAGTCTCTTAAGTATTATCAGGTATATCAGCAGAAGTTTGGATTTCAAGAGAATCTATCCATTCTCGACCTGCTGTTCAACGAGGGAAATGAGGCAGTATTCTATCTATAACCCCCAATAAAGTTCTATGAAAAAGTTATTACTCTCTCTTCTGCTATGTTTTCTTTCGATTTCATCGTGGGGAGTCTCGAAAGATACACCTCAACTCTGCATGGAGATGCTTCAGCGCTTTCAGCCCTGGCTGCTCAAAGACTATGTGGAGATAGATTCACTTCATGGAACTTTCAAGGGAGAGAACACTTTTGGCAATGACGAGAAAGGGGTGCGCACTAATGCCGACCTCTCGATGATTGCCGCTTTTCTGCAGAAATATTCTTCTTCAAAGAGCGATGAATTGGCCGATAAAGCGATGAAATCGCTGAGATATGCCATCGATACCCATCGTTCCGTAAGGAAATATCCATGTAAACATGGAAAATATTGGGGTTCAAGCTCCCAAAAACAACATCAGTGGGAATCTTCCCTCTGGGCTTTTTCAGTGGCGTGGTCGGCTTATTTTCAATGGGAGAACCTTACGGATGAAATGAAATCCGATCTGCATAAGCTTTTGGTGGCTGAATGTAATTATGAATTAGAACGCGCCATTCCTACGGGTTTTAAAGGAGATACCAAAGCTGAGGAGAACGGATGGGAGGTAGATGTGCTGGCTGCAGCCCTTGGTTTGTTTCCCAATGATTCCCTTGCGCCTCGATGGTATCAGCGGATGAATGAGTTTGCTATCAACAGCTATTCCCATCCATCCGATGCTTCCAATTCGAAAATTGTCGATGAAATCAATCAGCTATCGGTGGCTGCTCTTTATAAAGGTGCCAATCTTTATCCCGACTGGACACTCCAAAATCACGATTTCTTCCATACAAGCTATCAGAATGTGGTTATTCAGGAGTTGGGAGAGGCTTATCTCGCCTTGTCTCTCTTTCCTAAAATTGCTGAGACTCAGAAGGAATGGCCGAAGAAAGCCTTGCTGCATAATTGCGATAAAGTCACCCGAAATGTGTTGAATTGGCTTACACTTCCCGATGGTGAGCAGGCAATGCCGAATGGCAACGATTGGAGTTTGTTCCTCTACGACCAAATCACTTCCTATTCCACAATGGCTTGTTTTCTTGAAGATGCTGATGCCTTATACTTCGAGCGTCAGGCTGCCAATCAGATAGCAAACCGGCAGAAGGCTACTTCCGATGGAAGCTGGCTTTTGCGTGCGGATGTGGGCGGAAGAAGAATGGGGGTTGAGGCGCATCGTGTGATGATGAGCTATCTGATGCATCAATTTAAATCTACCGATTTAAACGCCACAACTTGGAATGATTTTATGAATCGCCATTCCAATGCCAAACTCTTTCCTTCCCAAAAGGTGGTGAGAACTCTCTATCCTGATTATTTCGCCTGTTTTGGATGGAGTGAGGGAAAGAAAAGCTATACTGGTTATTTTGCTCCCTTAGATTCAACGAATAATAATCTGGTAGTCCCTTTCCGAAAGTATAATACCGGCAATCTTATCGGCTATTATAAGGTGAAGGGACATAAGGTGAATGCGGTTCCTGCCTCACAGCCTATTTTCGAAGTAAAAGACCGTGATTTTATCGTGAGAGGTTCCCTTTATGAGAATGATTCCACCCTTCTTCGAAAATTTGTTTTGAAGACTTCATCCAAAGGACTCATCTATGAGGATGAAGTTCAACTGCTGAAGCCTGTCGAAATCCTTGAGGATCATACAGGTATGCTTGCAATAAGCACCGATGAATTCACCCGAACTCAAAGGAATATTTTATCCAGTAAGGGAACAGTAATCATTGATAAGTTGCTGAAAATTCAGAGTAATTCGACTGAAACAGTAGTGATAGGCGATGAATCCATCGAGAATTCTATAAAAACAATAAAGGTTTACCCTTTTGGAGGCAAACCTTTATTGAAGCATCGGGTTATTTATAAATCAATGTCGAAAGGTTATTAGCAGGGAATAGCTCTTGGGCTACCTGCTGAATTTCCTCTGGTGTAATAGCATCTATCTTTTCATAGAGTGCTTCCACATTCTTTTCCCAACCATAGTGCAGGAAACTCTTGCCAAAGTCGAGGGCGAAGTTCTCCCGATTGTCGCAAGCCACTCCAATTTGCCCTTTTATTTGCTTCTTAGCCGCCGAAAGCTGTCGGTCGGTTAGTTTTTCGTTGATGAAGTTATCGAGCTCTCTGCGCACTAATTTCATGCATTTATCGATATCTTCAGGGTCACATCCGAAGTAGATACTCCATTCTCCAGCATCCCCATAGCTCACCATCGAACTTTCCACCGTATATACCAGTCCGTTGTTCTCTCGCAAGGCGAGGTTCAGTTTGGCATTCATGCCCGGACCTCCCAGGATATTGTTGAGCAGGTAGAGGGCTATACGAAGCGGATGGTGGATGTCGTAGGCCTGACAGCCTATCATCACATGCGCCTGATGGGTATTCTGTTCCTTGATAAGTTCTTGCTTCTGATAAGGCTGATGGAAAGTTTTGCGGGGAGTAGTCTTCTCGCAAACCTCGAGTGGATATTTCTCGAAAGCCTTCTCTAGATAATGTCGGATAGCCTTTTCCTGCTTCTCTGCTGAGGCTTCACCCGAAGGACCGCCATAGATAAAGAAGATGGCATTGTCTGGCCGGTAGAACTTGCGGGTGAATCGCAAGGCATCCTCGGTCTTGAAGCCTCTCACATTCTCGGCAGAGCCAAGGATGTTATGGCCAATGGGATGTCCCTTAAACAGAAGATTGTCGAATTCATCGTATATCAGTTCACTCGGACTGTCGTTGTAACTCTCGATCTCATCGCAGATTACCTCCACCTCCTTGTCTATCTCATTCTGTGGATAGACAGAATGGAAGACAATATCGGTGAGCAAGTCGATGGCCCGCTCGATATGGTCGTTGAGGATGGCAGAATAATAAACAGTATCCTCCTTATTGGTGAAAGCATTAAGGTCGCCTCCCACACTCTCCAGACAGTTAAGAATGTGCCAGGAATTTCGATGGGTAGTACCTTTGAAAGTGACATGCTCGCAGAAATGGGCAAGTCCCTCCTCGCCAGGAAGCTCGTCGCGCGAGCCGGCATTGATTTCATAGCCGCAATACACCACCTTGCTCTCGCTCGGAAGGTGAATCACCCTGAGTCCGTTGTCTAGTTGAAATGTATTATACTTCATTGCATTGCAAAAATAATAAAAAGATTAGAGATAAAAGATGGGTAAATGGGTATTTTTGCTATCTTTGCACAAAATAAGCGATGGGGAATCACCTGTCGGTAGAAATAGCAAATATGAGAAAGGTAATTGGAATTGGCGAGACGGTTCTCGACATTATATTTAAGGGAGACAAGCCAGTAAATGCTGTCCCTGGTGGCAGTACTTTTAATGCGATGATTTCGCTGGGAAGAGCGGGAGTGAATACGAACTTCATCAGTGCTACAGGCGATGACCGTGTGGGCAACTATGTAACGAAGTTCATGCTCGACAATGGAGTGAGTTCCGAGGCTGTGAGTGTTTTTCCTGATAGTAAGACTCCTCTTTCCTTGGCTTTCCTCGATGAGAATAATCATGCTGATTATATTTTCTACAAGGATCATCCTCACGATCAGTTGGAATTCTCTTTTCCAGAGGTAAATCCAGATGATATCGTACTCTTTGGCAGCTTCTTTGCGGTGAATCCTGTGGTTCGTCCGCAGGTGGCTGGTTTCCTCGAGTATGCCCGTGATCATGGGGCTATCATTTACTATGATGTGAACTTCCGTCCAAATCATAAGGCCGACCAGATGAAGATTACTCCAAACCTCATTGAGAACCTTGAGTATGCCGATATTGTGAGAGGCAGCAACGAGGATTTTGATGTACTTTATGGAATGCCAGATCCTGATAAAGCTTATACTGCCGAGATTAGTTTCTACACCAAGAAGTTCATCTGTACTTGTGGGGCAGAACCAGTTCAGGTGCGTGCCGAGAATGGTTTCAAGAAGGCTTATGAGGTGGAGCAGGGACCAACCGTGAGTACGATTGGTGCTGGCGATAACTTCAATGCAGGCTTCATCTATGGAATGTTGAAATATAACATTACTCGCGAGACCATCGAACAGGGCTTGAGCGAAGAACAGTGGGATAAGCTGGTGGCAAGTGGACAGATGTTCTCAACCGAATGTTGCAAGGATATCTATAACTATGTATCCAAGGAGTTTGGTGAGCGTTTACGCTAGATAGAATGAAGGATAAAATATTTTTTCAAAAAAATATTTTATCCTTCATATTGTTTATAACTTTTTGATTCATAGTTACTTCCTATGAAGGAAGAAAAAATGGTTTTTATAAACATGCACTTTTCGTGTGATTTATATCTCGTTTGCTGTGATAGATGAAGAGGCATGAAAGTAATCTATCTATAATCTTTGTGAATTATTCCCTTTGTTGAGAAAGTGAAAATTTACCTTCATAAGAACTCTTTGTCATTCAGTTAGTTACGATGAATATGAAGGATAATGTATTTTTTTGAAAAAATGTTTTTATCTTTTATATTTACAAAATTCTATTTCTTGAAGGAATACTAATTTGCTGGATTAATCAAGTTTTCAAAGTAATCATATACTTAACGTGAGTTCGACGAAATATAACTCCTTGAAATTTGGTGATTAGCGAATACGGTTGAAATAGCCAACGTAAATGTACGGTTTA
>CAJOPE010000123.1 GCA_905236815.1 uncultured Prevotella sp.
CTAAACCGTACATTTACGTTGGCTATTTCAACCGTATTCGCTAATCACCAAATTTCAAGGAGTTATATTTCGTCGAACTCACGTTAGTTTAATAAGGAATATATATCCCTAGAAGAACATCCTCCCCTTCGGGGAGGCTTGGTGGGGTTTTAGTTTAAATGTCGTGATCCTCGAAAGGATTAGCATGAACACACTTCAAATCCTTCTCTAACTGTTGAGGAGAACTTGCACCACAAAGTACACTTGTAACTCCTTTCTGATGAAGAATCCAAGCTAAAGCCATCTCTGCTAGGGTTTCCTTGCGCTCTGACGCGATATCGTTCAGCTTGCGTAGATATTCTAGTAACTCTGGAGTTAATGCGTCAGACTTAAGAAATTTGCCCTTAGTCATTCGGCTGCCTTCAGGAATGCCATTCAGATATCTGTCGGTAAGCAGACCTTGGGCAAGTGGAGAGAAGCTGATAAAGCCAATTCCCTGCTCCTGACAATAGTCAAGAATGCCTTCCTCGATAGGCTCACGATCCAAGAGATTGATGCGACCCTGATAGATAAGGAGAGGTACATCGCGCTGCTTAAGATATTCGTTGGCAAACTTCAATGCCTCTAATGGCCATCTGCTGATACCTATATAGAGAGCTTTTCCTTGTTTAACGATATCTACTAAAGCCTGTAAGGTCTCCTCAAGAGGAGTATTTGGGTCGTAGCGATGACTATAGAAGAGATCAACATAGTCGAGATGCATACGCTTCAGACTCTGGTCGAGACTTGCCATAAGATACTTTCTGCTGCCCCAATTTCCATAAGGTCCAGGCCACATATCATATCCAGCCTTGGTAGAGATGAAAAGTTCATCACGATAAGGCTTAAAATCATCGTCCATCAAGCGGCCGAAAGTTTCCTCGGCGCTACCATAAGGAGGTCCGTAGTTGTTAGCTAGATCGAAATGGGTGATTCCGTGATCGAAGGCATAGTGAGTGATTGCTCTGCTTCGCTCATAAGGATCAACACCTCCAAAATTATGCCAGAATCCCAACGATATTTTAGGTAGCATCACGCCACTTCTGCCACAGCGTTGGTACATTGCCTCTGCATCATCATAGCGATGGTTGTCGGCTGTATAAATTCCTTTTAAGTCCATAGCATTTGAATTTTGATTGTTAATGTTGAATGTGAATAAGTAGAAATGCACAATTCATATTTAATATTTAATAATGATTATGAATTGTGCATTCGATATTGAGTATTATGCATTATGAATTATGCTTTGCATATTCAAGATTATGCATTATGAATTGCGAATTAAGAATTCTTATGGATTAGCTCCAAAAGCTTCTCCACTGCTTCCTCCTCAGGGATATTCTTTTCCACACATACCTGCTTTTTGTAGAGTGAAACTCGGTTAGGACCTGCACCAACATATCCGAAGTCGGCATCTGCCATTTCTCCAGGACCATTAACGATACAGCCCATAATTCCAATTTTCAAGCCCTTCATACCCTTGGTAGCCTCACGGATTTTTGCAATAGTTTCGCGCAAATCATAGAGTGTTCTTCCACATCCAGGACAACTTATATATTCTGTCTTGGAAGTGCGCAGACGTGCTGCCTGAAGAATATTGAAAGCAGTCTCGTCGATATCCTGATTGGTAAGGTCGCCTTCATTCATCAACCAGATACCATCGGTGAGACCATCAATCATCAAGGCACCCATATCAGCAGCTGCCTCAAGTTGGAAATCGGCTTTCTCAGCCTGAGTATGGTGATACATCTGGGCAAAGATAACAGGATTCTTTACGCCTGCTGTCATCATATCGTGTACCAATGCACGTTGATCGCCAAGACGATTCTTGTGGTTGCTCACGCAAATTACCACTACCTCAGGATGGTATTTCAAGCAAGCTAGATATTCCTCGGAAGGAGTTCCAAATTGAAGTACAAGAAACTTCAATTTAGCCTGGATAAGACCTGTAAATGCAATAGCTGTAGCAGGGAAGATAGGATAGAACTCGTTTTCCTCCAAACGCTTGTCCTGCTCCTCTAGCATCTGTCCATATACATTGTAATCTACGATGTATTTCTGTCCCTTGGTAAGGTTTTCTGGTATCTTATCGGCTACATAAAGGTAGTCAGGATTTGCATCAATTTGAGAGACAACTTCCGACTGATCTTTCAAACGACTACTGATGACAACAGGAACCTTGTCTCCACCAATGAGGTCGACAGGTTGTGTTTCTCTTCGAGAAGGATGAACCCAATCGAAAGAAGCAGCCTTTGCACCTGGAATCAGCAAATGATCCTGACGCTGACGGATGTATCTTACTAAATGCTGAGCTACAGGAATTTCCGCTGCAGGCTCCTCGCTCAAACTCACACGGATAGTATCACCAATACCATCTGATAAAAGTGCACCAATACCCACAGCGCTCTTGATACGGCCATCCTCACCTTCGCCTGCTTCGGTAACACCTAGGTGAAGAGGATAGTTCATATTTTCCTTCTCCATAGTATCCACCAAGAGACGAACACTTTGAACCATCACAACGGTATTGGAAGATTTGATAGAGATAACCACATCGCTGAAGTTCTCCTTCTTACAGATGCGAAGGAACTCCATACAACTCTCTACGATACCCTCTGGAGTATCGCCATAGCGATTGCGGATGCGGTCGCTCAAGCTACCGTGATTCACACCAATTCGGATAGCTGTATGATGTTCCTTACAGATATTGAGGAAAGGTACAAATCGGTCTTCAATTTTTTGAAGTTCCTGCGCATATTCCTCATCCGTATATTCCTGATGGATGAATTTACGTGCAGGATCAACATAGTTACCAGGGTTGATTCTTACTTTCTCGACATATTTAGCAGCAACATCGGCTACATTCGGGTTAAAGTGGACATCAGCCACCAATGGTGTGTTGAAACCATCAGCGCGAACCCCCGCTTTGATATTCTTCAGATTCTCAGCCTCGATAGTGCCTTGAGTGGTGAGGCGAACCAATTCACCACCAGCCTTGATGATTTCCTCCGTCTGCTTGATACAGGCTTCTGCATCACGCGTATTGGTGGTTGTCATTGACTGTACTCTAACAGGGTTATTGCCACCAATATCAAGAGTACCAGCATGGACTACCGAAGATTCTCTTCTTGTATAATTAAATAAATCAATCATAAATAGAAATGCCTCCCTTTTCTGGGAGGATATTTTTTAATCGCACTTATAGTCGTATTTCACTTCCTTGAGATCCTCGTTAGCCTTCTCGATCTTCTTGCCGAGACCAGCCTTCCAAGCATCCACCTTCTTGGCAATTTCCTCATCACCAAGCGCAATCATTTCCGCAGCCAACACAGCTGCATTCTGAGCACCATTCACACCAACGGTGGCTACAGGAATGCCAGGAGGCATCTGAATGATGCTAAGCATAGCATCAAGACCATCGAGCATACCCTTGATAGGCACTCCGATAACAGGCAGTGGAGTAGAGGCTGCAATGACACCAGGAAGGGCTGCTGCCATACCAGCACCAGCAATAATAACTTTGATGCCACGATCCTTGGCACCCTTGGCAAAAGCTTCCACTGCATCAGGAGTGCGATGAGCAGAAAGGGCATTTACCTCGAAAGGAATCTGGTTGTCGTTAAGCCACTTACAAGCTTTTTCCATAACTGGCAGGTCGCTTGTTGAGCCCATAATGATACTTACTAATGGTTTCATTTTAATTTCTTATTTTTAGTCTATAATATGTGCAATAAAAGGGGATAGCTGCATAGCAATCCGATACCGAATCCCGCCATCACTTGTGAGAGGGTATGCTGGCGGAGAATCATTCTACTGGTGCCTACCAATCCTGCTAGGATTAATACCACGCAGAGCCACCACATGGGGTTGAAGGAGAAAGCTTCTGCAAAGGCAAGAAGGGAACCTGCCACACCTCCGATGGCTGCTGTATGGGTGGAAATCTTCCACCATACATTGATGAGGGCACAAATCATCTGAATGAACAAGGCACCCACGAGTATTGCGCCCATAAAGCGAGGTACATGCATATAGTTCATTAGCCAGAAACAGCAGAAATAGCAGAGTATGGAGATGATATAAGGTACTATTCTTCGCTCGCGCTTTCCTAATTCAATAGGTGTCCATCCTTGATATTTTCGATAGAGGTGAATAAGCAGACTTGGTAGGAGAATGGTGAAGAGATACACCATCAGCAGAATGAATGCCTTATACGACCAAGGCAGTAAACTCATATAGCTGAAGATGAACATAGCTACAAGCCCCACCAAGGACAGATAGAACGGAGTGAAGACCATGCTCATCACTCTGGCTGCCAATATGATATTTTTTTCTTTCATTTATATTTTTCTCAGTCTTGCGGCTGGTATGTTTAATTGTTCTCTATATTTAGCAACAGTTCTTCTGGCGATAGGATAGCCTGCCTTTTTCATCTCTAAGGTAAGGGCTTCGTCGCTAAAAGGCTTCTCCTTGTTTTCTTTATCGACAATTTCCTTTAGGATTATCTTAATCTTTCTTGTCGACATTTCCTCACCATCCTTAGTAGTATAGCTGTCGCTAAAGAAGAAGCGAAGTGGGAAAATTCCCCATTTTGTTTGAGCATATTTTATATTGCTTACTCTTGAGATGGTAGATATGTCAAGTCCTGTAATGTCGGCAATGTCCTTTAGATTCATCGGTTTCAAATCGGTTTCATCACCATCAAGGAAGAATTTCCTTTGAATTTTGATAATTGCCTTCATCGTGATGATAAGGGTATGTTGGCGCTGTTTTATCGCATTGATATATCCTTTGGCTTTTTCAACTTTCTCCTTGGCGTAAAGCAAGGCCTCCTTATCCTGTCGGTTCATTGCTTCTTTATTTTTCTGATAGGTATCCACCATATCATTAAAAGTTGGCGAAACAATGAGTTCTGGCACATTTCCCAGATTGAGTGTAAAGGTGATAGTGCCATCATCATTTGTATCGACAATGAAGTCTGGAGTGATTTGCTGTTGGGTTATTCCTTCGCTTTCTCCAAGCGAGGAACCTGGTTTTGGATTCAGCTTCTTAATTTCTTCCTGTAGCGTTTGAGTTTGAAGGTCACTGAGTCCCATCTCTGCCTGGATGGTCTTCCAATGCTTCTTAGTGAATTCATCAAAGAATTCATGTATCACCCTTTCCATAGCATCCCGAAGTTTTCCTTTCTCTCTGCGATGGATTTGAAGTAGCAGACATTCCTGCAGGTTGCGGCCTCCCACACCAGCAGGATCAAAACTCTGGAGGGTTTTAAGAGCTCTTTCGATATCCTCTTTACTAAGATCTATATTGTGATAGATTGCGAGTTCATCGCTGATAGTATCGAGGTCTTTTCGAAGCAGACCATCATCATCAAGTGAGCCTATAAGATATTCTATGACTTCCCTTTGCTTGTCATCAAGTTCCATCATAGACATCTGATCCTTGAGCATATCGTAAAAAGAAGTGGTATCGCCAAATACCATTTCCTCATAATCGGCATTATTATTGTAAGAAGACGATTCATATTCGGGCATCTCATCATCTTTTCCAAGATTTTCCAGCGCATTGTCCAGTTCGTCCTCTCTTTCTTCTCTTTCCGATTCTTCCTCGTACGAAGTATCCTCCTCTCCTGTTTCTACATCCTCATTTCGAGTGTCTGTATCCTCATCTGAGCTACGTTCCAGGGCAGGATTATCATCAAGTTCAGCATTAATGTTCTGCTCAAGCTCATTTATAGGCATTTCCAGCAGCTTTACTTGTAATAGCTGCTGTGCAGTAAGTCTTTGAACCTGCTGCAGCTTTTGTTCTTGAGTTTGTATTAATTTCTGAGACATTTTTATTATTGAACGTTAACTTCAATTTTCTAATTACTAACTTCAAACTTTATGCGAAGTATTCTTTCAATTGCTCTGCGATGGAATAGAGTTTCTCTGGATTGTCATTTCCATATCTGTTCCATACTTGCTGGCAAGGCGCCAGCAGGGGATTGATCATAAAGTCATCCCGATTGAGATAGGGATCGCAGAATTGATAAACATCCATCACCTCAGTGATGAGTTGTGGTTTCACCCCAATCAATTTGGCCAGTTGTGCTATCTCTGGTGTTTCCGGCACCATGGTGATAGGTGTAAGCTGAAAATAAAGATTAAGAATCAGGATGAGTTTTACAGGTGTTAATACCTTGTTTTCCTCCAATGGTTCCCAATCCTTTTCGAACGACTCATAAAGCTGTACGCCATCATAGAACTCCTTGGAGTTTCCATAGCCTTTCATCTTCCAGAGTGTTTTTACATCCTTGTTCAATTTTGATGGGTTCTTTCCATATTTCTCCCATAATCTTTCGATGCGTGGAGTAACCATTCTCAATCGGAACATCTGGGTGTGGAGGAATTCAGGTGGAATATGCAGATCAAGGCTGAGGTCAACAAGACTTTTAGAAAAGAGCGGTTTCACACCGACAGGTTTCTTAAGGTAAAGCTGCAAGAGGAGCAGCCAGTATTCGTCTGACCAAAGAGGATGTTTTGCCATATTGACACCTTATAAATAGTTATGATGCAAAATTAGTATTTTTCATTGGTAAAACAAAATAAAAATGCCATTATTTAAGTCGATATGCATTTGGATAAAAACAAAAACGCAGCTTCGATTATCGAAACTGCGCTGAAATATAATTTTCTCAAATTTTCCATAACCAATGATGGCTAAGACTTCCTGTTGCCCCCCATCATGTAGCCCGTAGTTGCGATTGCTGCAACCCAGGCGATCATCAACGTGATACTCATCTCTTTACCCTTTCTTTAACTATTACCCTATTGAATTTGTCGTCCTTGAAATAACAATCTTTATCTTACCTTTTCTAATACCGTTGTCCTTTGAAATACAATCTTTATTTTTACCTTCTAATACCTTTTCGTCTAGTTAATCCTTTGAATAACAATCTTTCTAAATTTACCTTAACTAATCCTATCTACTAACAATCTTAAACCTAAAAACCTAATAACCTTTTGTCTTTATTTCTTTTGACACTGCAAAGGTATTGCAAAAATCAATGACAAGCAATAGTTATTACTTTAAAAGTGTAGATAATACCCGTTTTCTTGATTTATATCAAGTATCTGTGTGCGAACACAATATGTTTTTCAACACTAATTGACTTAAATCAAGGGACAAACGTTTGCATAATCCAATTTTTTTGTATTTTTGTAATCGAAGGAAAAACTTAATGCAGTTATGAGAAATATTTTAGTAGGAATGTTACTGCTTTCTTGTATGGCAGTTTCAGCGCAACAATCTAAGAATGAAATCAAGGCAAACCGATGTCTTTCGGGTAGTAATTATCTGGCTTATCCAGGGCCTGAGGGGTCTCTCACTAAGGCTCCAAAGGGATATACTCCTTTTTATATAAGTCATTATGGTCGACATGGTAGTCGTTATCTTCTTGGTGATCGTGATTATGGGAAGCCTTATAAGACGATGTTGAAAGCGGATAGTCTTGGCAAACTTACAACTAAGGGAAAGGAAGTATTGAGAAATCTTGCAGCTATCAAGGCGGAGGCTGCAGGAAGAGATGGTGAGTTGACACTTCTTGGCGCAGAGCAGCATAAAGGTATCGCTCACCGTATGTACACCAATTTCCCTGAAGTTTTCGAAGGTAAGACCCATGTGGATGCAAAAAGCACAAATGTTATTCGCTGTATCTTGTCGATGGAGAATGCCTTGCAACAGTTGCTTATCGAGAATCCTAAACTGGAAATTCGCCATGATGCCAGCAATCACGATATGTATTATATGAATCAAGGCGATAAGAAACTGGAAAAGTTGAAACGTACCCCTGAGGCTATGAAAGCTTTGAAGGAATTTAACGTGAAGCATGAGATGTATGATAGGGTGATGGGATTGCTTTTCAATGATGAGGATTATTGGAAGAATAAGATTGACGCAAGGTCTTTGAATCATGAGTTGTGGGAATTGGCATGTAATATGCAGAGTACCGAACTTCGTAAGAGCATCGATCTTTATGATTTGTTCAATGAGGAAGAAATCTATAATAACTGGCTTATGAGCAATGCCTGGTGGTATATAGCTTATGGTCCATCCCCATTAAGTGGTGGTGTTCAGCCTTATAGTCAGCGTAATCTTCTTCACAAGATTATCTCCGAGGCTGATAGTTGTATTGCCTTGAAGCATCCAGGAGCTACCCTCCGATATGGTCACGATACTATGGTGATGCCACTAACTTGTCTGCTTGATTTGGATGGGTTAGGCAAGCAGATTAATGATCTGGAGCAGTTGGATGATGAGAACTGGCGCAATTACAACATTTTCCCGATGGCCTGCAACATCCAGTTTGTTTTCTATCGCAAGAAATTTGGCGATAAGGATATCATCTTCAAGGTGCTGAGAAATGAAAATGAGGCTACATTGCCTATCAAGACAGATATAGCCCCATATTATCATTGGAAGGATTTCAAGGAGTATTTCCTTAAAAAACTTGCCGATTACAAAGAGTAATATTATTCCAGTACTGGAGGCTTAGGTCCCGAGATACCGATACAGATGGTTTTCATCGCCACGTATTCATAGCTCAGATACATAAATCCCTTATAAGGATTATCTGTTCCCCATGAATTCTTGGCGATGAAATATTTTTTGCCCTTTTCGTCTTGAGCTATACCCACCAGTTCCATAGCGTGGTCGTCGGTGGTTTTGAGGCGTTCAAACTCTCTTTGACGATTACTTTGGTTGATATTTATACCTTTTGGAAGGGTAGCGATTCCTTTTTGGAAAGAGAAGCCCTCTTCGCTGGTATCACCTTCCCAGAATACAGGTCGGCCAAACTTCAGTGTTTTTTCGATAAGACTCATCATGTGTTCTAACCTTATATTATAGAAAGAATCATTCATCTTATTGTCAGGAGTTTCCAACTTGAAATACTGTCCGAAAGGATGGTGGGTGAAACTGGTGAAGAATTGATATTCCTCTGGTGCACAAACACTATGGGCAAATTCCAGAGGAGTATATTCAGCCCCTAGCATGTGTACGAACTTTCCAGGCATATAGCCCATCTGCTTGTCGAGTTCATCTTCTAGTTTTTCCTCGAAAACCGTCAGGCCTTTTCCTTGTATAGCACAAGTTTTTGCCTGATGCATAATTTTCTTGTTGAGCACCTTGAAGTTCAGGTCCTTGGCATCCTCGTAGGAGTCATAAGGCTCTGCCCCATAATTCTCAATGAAATGAATCAGCATAGGACCCATTCCCCTCATATTAATAGGTTGGGAACCTCGAGAGAAATAATACTTTCTGGCTTGTTCCTTGAGCATCATTCGGGCAACGAAGGCAGAAGAAAGATTTACAGAGTCGCCTTGGGCGAGATGTTGACTCTCGATAGTGGCTAGCATCGCATACGCCCAGCAGAGCTCGCTCTTTCCCTGATCCTTTACAGGAGTAGTCTTGATACGGATTTCTTCCTTGAAAACCTGGGCTGGTTTGGGCTGTTCCGACTTGCATCCTGCAAGGATAGGCAGGATGAGTATTATGGCTGCAGTCTTCCCAAAGGGAAGTAGATATTTAAAATCGAATATTTTCATTATGATGCAAAGGTAAATAAAAAACTTAATTATGAAAAGATAAATTTGGATATTCTCTTAACTTGCAGTAACTTTGCACCCATGAATGCAAAAATAGAAGATTTCGAAATCATGGCGCCTGTAGGTTCGAGAGAATCACTGGCGGCTGCTATTCAGGCTGGTGCTGATTCTGTATATTTTGGCATCGGCAAGTTGAATATGCGTTCTCATTCGGCTAATCACTTTGATATTAGCGACTTGCGTGAGATCGCTGCTACCTGCAATGAGCGAGGTATAAAGACCTATCTCACTGTAAACACCATTATCTATGATAATGATGTGGAAACTATGCGTGAGATTATCGATGCGGCCAAGGAGGCAGGCATCTCGGCTGTTATTGCCAGTGATGTGGCTGTAATGGCTTATTGTAATGAGGTGGGTGAAGAGGTTCATCTCTCTACTCAGCTAAATATTTCCAATGTAGAGGCTCTTAAGTTCTATTCTCGTTTTGCTGATGTTTCTGTATTGGCACGAGAGTTGAATATGGATCAGGTGAAGTATATTCATGAGCAGATTGAGAAGCAGAATATCTGTGGTCCTCTTGGCAAGCAGATTCGTATTGAGATGTTCTGTCATGGAGCTCTTTGTATGGCCGTTAGTGGCAAATGCTACTTGAGCTTGGCTAATGCCGACCGCTCTGCTAATCGTGGTGAGTGTGTGCAGATCTGCCGTCGCTCTTATACGGTTACTGATAACGAGACTGGCAATCAGTTGGAGATCGATAATAAATATGTGATGAGTCCTAAGGACTTGAAGACACTTCGTTTTATCGACCGTATGATGGATGCTGGCGTAAGAGTATTCAAGATTGAGGGCCGTGCTCGTGGACCAGAATATGTTTATACTGTAGTGAAGTGCTATAAGGAAGCTATTCAGAGCGTTCTTGAGGGTACATTTACTGAAGAGAAAAAGGATGCCTGGGATGAGCGATTGGCTACTGTTTTCAATCGTGGATTCTGGGATGGCTATTATCAGGGTCAGACCTTTGGCGAGTGGAACAAGCACTATGGTAGTGTGGCTACCGAGAAGAAGGTTTTGGTGGGCAAGGTGATGAAGTATTTCAGCAAGTTGGGTGTAGCCGAGGTTGCTGTAGAGGCTTCTGATTTCAATCAGGGCGACAAGATGCTCATCACGGGTCCTACTACTGGCGTGATGTATCTCAATGCTGATGAGATTCGCTATGATCTCAAGCCTGTTGAGGTAGCTAAGCAGGGTCAACGTGTTTCTATTCCTGTAACAGGAAAGGTACGCCCTAGCGATAAGCTTTATAAACTGGTTACAGTTAATGAAATTAAGGAAATAAAATAAAATACTTCCCCCTATTTTTTGGGGGGAGAATGAAGATATTTTGAATATGACAATAAATGAAGCTCAGGACGAAGTAATCGAGGAGTTCGAGGATTTCGAGGACTGGATGGACAAATATCAGATGCTGATAGATCTGGGAAATGATCTGGAGGTATTGGATGAGAAGTATAAGAATGAGAGTAATCTCATTGATGGTTGTCAGAGCCGTGTATGGTTGCAGTGTGACTTTGTGGATGGCAATCTGGTATTTACTGCTGATAGTGATGCTCTGATAGTTAAGGGTATCATAGCCTTGCTCATTCGTGTAATTAGCGGTCATACTCCTAAGGAAATCTTGGATACAGATTTGTATTTTATCGAGAAGATTGGATTGAGAGAGCATCTTTCTCCTACCCGCAGCAATGGTCTGCTTGCTATGATCAAGCAGATAAAGACTTACGCTTTGGTGTATAATAAATAACCCACCTCCAGCCCCTCCCCAAGGGAGGGGAGACTGATTTGTCTTTCTGGGTAGTTTTTTGGGGGAGCTATACAGGCTTTTAATGCGAAGCAAATTACTGCAGCGTACGAGTATCAGATGATGAGGGGGGTATCAAGACTCTAAGGAGTTTTAAAAGTTTATTGTCCAGCGTTTTAGGCTGTCTCAAAAGACTAATATCCAGCATTTCTCCCCCGCTTGCGGGGGAGACCAAAGAGAGGGTATACCACGAGCAAGTTTTATTTGCTAGCTTTTAATAGCTTTATTACTATATTTTGTGGCATGCCCTTCTATATAACACGTAACATGTTATATTCTACTTTTATTTGTAGATACTACAATGGGAACTCTCTCTCTAATCTCCCCCACGTTTGGGGGAGAGATTTTCCTGCTGCAATATTATAAAACTTCTGCAGAAAAGAGGCTTTCAGCATTTACTAAAGCCCTTTTATTATATTTAATAAATAAGAAATAAACTAGTTGAATCCTGCTTCTTTAGGGAGAAGGTGAGCTTATATGAGAAAATTAAAAGCAATTGAAATGAACCGCCTGTCGGTGGAGCAATTCAAGGAGGCCGATAAACTTCCTTTGATAGTTGTTCTCGACGACATCCGTTCATTATATAATGTGGGAAGCGTTTTTCGTTGTGGCGATGCTTTTCGAATAGAGGCAGTATATCTTTGTGGTATCACTGCTTGTCCTCCGAATGCTGAAATCCATAAGACTGCCCTGGGAGGTGAGGATAGTGTGGAATGGAAGTATTTCGAGCGCACTGAGGATGCTGTATCTGAACTTCAGAAAGATGGATATTTTGTTTATAGCATCGAACAGGTAGAGGGTTCTACTAAGTTGCAGAATCTTTCAGAAGTGCTCCGGGAGAGTAGTTCCGAGCGTTTTGCCGTTATTATGGGAAATGAGGTGAAAGGCGTTAAACAGAATGTTGTTGATATGAGCAATGGCTGTTTGGAAATCCCTCAATTTGGTACGAAACATTCATTAAATGTAAGTACTACTGCGGGCATCGTAATGTGGGAGTTTGTTAAATTTCTGGCACTTTCGGATAAATAATGAGTTTTTCTTGCTTAACTTAGAATAATTCTTGTTACTTTTGTGGCTTAGAATATTTTTTAGCAGTTAAACATGAAAAAATTACTTATTATTTTAATGGCAATTTGTTTGTTTAGTGTTACAGCAAATGCCAAGAAAAATCAGAAAGCATTAGTTGCTTATTTCAGTGCAACAAATTTCACCAAGGGTAAAGCAGAAACACTTTCAAAGTTGATTGGTGCCGATCTCTACAGAATTACTCCTGCTCAGCCATACACTCAGGAAGATTTAAAGTGGACTGACAATAATTCCCGAACTTCTAAGGAGATGCGTGATATGAATAGTCGTCCAGCTATCGTTAAAGACTTGCAGGATATCGACAAGTATTCTACTGTCTACTTGGGTTTCCCTATTTGGTGGTATGTAGCTCCTCCTGTTATCAGTACCTTCCTCGATACCTATGACCTTTCGGGAAAGACTATTGTGATTTTCGTCACCTCAGGCGGTGCCACACCAGAAAAAGCATTAAATCAGTTGAAGGAACAATATCCAAAATTGAATTTCAAAAAAGCCGAGTTAGTTAATACAGCTACCATCAAGGACTTGAAACACTTGGCGAAATATGCAAAATAATCGTTGGCAGACAACAAAATTGATATGCTCCACGGCCCGCTGCTGGGCAAAATACTCAAGTTTGCATTGCCCTTTGCGGCAAGCAGCATTCTCCAGCAGCTTTTCAATTCGGTCGATGTAGCTGTAGTAGGGCGCTTCGCATCCAGCGAGGCGCTTGCTGCAGTAGGGGCTAATACGTTCCTCATCAATTTGATGATCAACCTCTTTCTTGGCATCTCGGTTGGTGCCAATGTCATCATTGCCAATCATATCGGACAGCAGGATGAACAGCGGGTGAAAGAGGCGGTTAATACCACTTCGGTATTAGCGCTTATCAGCGGTTTTCTGCTGATGATAGTGGGCTTACTCATCGCCCGTCCAATACTGGAACTGATGGGTACTCCAGCCAATGTTATCGAAGAGGCTGTACTTTATCTAAGCATCTATCTTCTAGGGGCTCCCTTCTTTATGATTTACAACTTTGGAGCTTCTATCCTCCGAAGTAAGGGTGATACCCGCCGACCGCTTTATATTCTGATAGTGGCTGGTATCATCAATACCCTTCTTAATCTTCTTTTTGTGATTGTCTTCCACATGAGTGTGGCAGGAGTGGCCATTGCAACCGATATCTCTAATCTTTTTTGTGCAGGAGTTATCATCTGGCTTTTGAAGAATGAAGAAGGTCCATTTCGTCTTCAACTCCGTCAGTTACACCTCTACCGTCCTTCGATGAAGCGCATTCTTCAGATGGGTATACCGGCAGGTTTACAGGGAATGGTATTTTCGTTCAGCAATGTCTTTGTGCAAAGCAGCATCAATACCTATGGAGCCGCTGCAATGGCAGGAGCGAGCGTAAGTCAGATGTTTGATGCCTATTGTTATTTCCTGATGGTAGGCTTCAGCAGTGCTGCCGTAACCTTTGTCGGACAAAACTATGGAGCAGGTCAAATCGTTCGCTGTAAGCGCATCTTTTGGATTTGCCTTGCCGGAGGAGCCTTCGCCTGTTTGGCGGGCAACCTGATGTTCTTAATAGGCTCAAAAACCTTTTTAGGTCTCTTCTCCGAAGATCCGGAAGTTATAAAATATGGTACTATGCGAATGTTTACCGTTTTATGGTTTCAGTGGATGGCGGCCGGCTACGAGATACCTGCCTCGGCGATGCGAGGATTGGGACATTCCCTTGAGCCTGCTCTCATCACTGTTTTTGGCACCTGTGTTTTCCGTTTAGTGTGGATTTTCACGGTAGTACCCATCTGGCCAGGTTTCGAGCATCTGATGTATATCTATCCCATCTCATGGATTCTCACTATTTTCCTGATGGTGCCAGTTTATATTGTGCAGAGCCGCAGGGCATTTGCAATGATAAAGGGATAGATTGTTTAATTATTCAATGCTAAAAGTTACATTATATCCTTGACGGGAATGGTCTGAAAGACTAAGTATGTAGCCTTGTTTCATTAATATTTGTCGGGAAAGGGATAGTCCTATACCTGAACCTGTTGTCTTTGTTGTGAAGAAAGGAATGAAAATCTCTTTTCTGGCATCTTCTGGTATGATATGACCATCATTGCTGATATTCAGAGTTCCATGGTTGTAATAAATGGCGATTTTCTTTGCCTCTGCTTCAATAGCATTTTTAATAAGATTGATAAATACCTGCCGAAGCAGATTCTCATCAATATTTATAGATTCTTTTGGGGATATATTGATTTCCCAAGTTATATTTGGGTATAGGGCAGCTAATTTATTCGAGAATTGAGCAAGATTGACATCTGTTGGAACAGGTTCTTGTAACTGAGTCATTTTGCGATAACTGTCTACAAAAGTTGCAAGACCGCTACTGGTATCATAGATGGCCTGTATTCCTTCTGCATAAGATGAATTTTTGATTTTCGAATCATTCAGGTATGCTTGACTGATGCTTCGAATAGGAGCTGTAGCATTCATGATTTCATGCGTTAGAACTCTTGTCAGGCGTTGCCAGGATTCCACTTCATTGTGAGCTTCTAGCTTTTGTATTTCCTTGCCCATATCATTCAGTACTTCCTGTAAGGCACGTTCTCCAAAAAGGAGTTTGCGGGTAGGCAAACGGAAAGTGAAGTCATGAAAACGGATAGCATCGCGCATCATTTGTGCTCTGTTTCGAAGAACACATTGATGGTGATATATGGCCATTACGACAATTGCTATTATTAGTATAGAAAGGATAGCTATCAGCATCAGGAATTGGAATCAAGGGATTTATACTTATTGTAAAGTGTCTGTCGGGTAATACCTAATAATTCTGCAGCCTTACTCATATTTCCATGACAGGTATCAATTACTTTTTTCACATGTTGTTTTTCCATCTGGTCGAGAGAAACCACCTGATTGCTTTTATCAATTGCATCTTTGATAACGCGTATCAGTTCATCGTTATCCCATGGTTTGGTAATAAAGTCGGCAGCTCCATTCTTCAAGCTTCTTACTGCCAGTTTGATATCCGCATAGGCAGTAATAAGGATGATAGGGATATTGGGATGTCGACGATGGATAGCTTGCAGCCAGACCATCCCTTCTTGTCCTGAGTTTACTCCAAGTTTGAAATTCATATCAAGCAAGATAGCATCCACATGCTCTTGCTGAAGAGTGGTGAGGATGGCCTCAGGATTTGATAGTGTTATGATATGATTAAATACGCCAGCAAGGCATATTTTCACGGCAGTTAGAATGGCAGGGTTGTCGTCGACAACCATTAAGGTATTATAATTTGAATTCATGATTGCAAAAATAGATATATTTAATGACAAATGATACTAGTAGAAGTAAAAAAGATAGGCCAGAGAACAAAAGTGTATGATTTTCATACAATATGCTGTATGATTTTTAAACAAATGGTATTTTATGCTTTTCTTTCTATTTGTTGAACGAGATATCCAGCCTATCTTTGCATCAGAAAAATTTAAATACTGTGTAAAAATGAATTTACTTCTAAAGCATCACCTCATCTCAGGATGGCGAAACATCCTGAAATACAAAGTTCAGAATATCATATCTGTTCTTTGTCTTGCCGTTGGTACAGCCGTATTTGCTGTAGTTTTATGGCTTTCCGTTTCTATATGGAACGAGTTCTATTATCGGGAAATTGCGTATAATAACTTCGATGTTACTATATACTCTGCCGATTCTGTCATTCAAGACCGAGAGAATATTGCTAGACTTCAGAAGCTTAATTGTGTAGAGAAAGTTTCCTATATATCTAATAATAGTAATATCCTGTTTGCAATGACCCAAGCAGAAGGAGATTCTCTTTCCAAGCAAAGCTTTTCATATACAATTGTGAGTCCTGATTGGCTTGAGTCTCATCATTTTAAATCGGCTACTACAGGAAAGAGATTTGGTAAACTGAAAAATGGTACTGTTTTAATGCAAGAAAGCAGTTATAAAAAATACTATTCTTCATATATTAAAAATCCAGTGGGTAGCAAGATCCTGAATTCTATTCATCCCATGAAGATTGATGATATTATTGATACAGATTGGTCTGTTGGTGATTATTCTGATCTTTTGATAGTAAGTGATTTAAAAGAGAAAGAACTGTTTTATCCTGATAGTACATTACCGGAAAACAATCTTGCCTATTCAATCAGTGTGACATTGAAAGATGGTTATAACTACCAGCAATTCGATGCTGAAGCTGCCAAGAAAATGCCTAATTGCAGATGCGAATATCATTTGCATTCAGATCAAACTGCCAATGCGTCGTTTATACTCTTTTGTGTATGTTTGTTCTTAGGAATGAGTGTGCTTATCATTGGTCTTTCTGGTTATTTGAAGATGCAAGTTCAGCTATACTATCTTCGCAATCGAGAGATGGCTCTTCGTAGATGTAATGGTGCTAAACCTCAACAGTTGTTTATGCTTCTTGCAGCCGAAATGTTCATCACCTTTACCATTGTGTTGCTTCTTGCAGCTGCATTAACGATGGCTCTTAGCGAATATCTTATGCCAAAGATTGAGATAGAATTCCATCGTTTTTATCTTCCAATAGATTTGATTTTCACCATTGAAGGGTATATAGCTCTGATAACCTTCATCATCTCAGTCCTCATATTGTGGGTATCTTCTCGTAAGGTAATTCGAATGCCTTTGAATCTTACAGTTGGCAAAAGCTATGTGGCAAAGACAAAATGGAGAAGTGCTTTACAGGAAACTCAATATGTTGTAGTTACTATTCTGCTTTTCTTTATATTCTTAGCTTCGATATTTTTATACTTTAATTATCATAAGATATATCCTGAGAGTAGTATCGACCAGTATAAAGAGGCGGTGATATTTTATCCCGATGATGAAGCTATCGACAAACTTCCATCTGTGAAGCATGTATCACGATTAGTAAGGGCAAATAGTGTTTGTGCTATTGATCCTGAAGATATGAAACTGCTTGGGGCAAAGGTTGTTGGAGCAAAGGATTATCCAGTGATAGATGCCTTGGGAGATACAATTAAAATGTGTCCTGTATTTGCCAAGCGTAATGAAGCAGCTCAGGTATGTAGGCAGTTAGGCCTTCCTTTGCAAAAAGTTCAAGCTAAGATACATCCTCTCGATAATGATTATATACCAATTGGTTATGCGTCTGGTTTGGATATAGATAAGGGCAATAATTCTTATATGTACTATTTAGTTCGTCCTAAGATGACGTATAAGTTGAGAAATGAAATGTATCAGCAAGGCGTAAAAGAAGGATGGGGAGAATATACATCGCTAACTTTTGTCTTTCCGAAGGCTGGTCAGGGAGATGCCATGTACAGGAGTCTTCAGAATATCGTAAAAAAGTCTGGATTAAATGATATAACTAATGTAAATTATGATGATCTTTCTGTTTATCGTTACTATTTTGAAAAGGAACTTACAGTATTTACTCTATTAAGTCAACTTTGTGAAGCTTTATTTTTCATCAGTATCATCTGCATTGTCTTGACGGTATACTCTTCTGTATCGCTTGAGACTCGAGGAAGACAGAAAGAAGTTGCCATCCGCAAAGTGAATGGAGCTAAGAAGCGGGATATAATGATCATGTTTGCTCGACCATATATAAAAATGATGAGTATATCTTTGTCTATCACGCTGATAATGTGGATAATAGTTCTTGTCCTGATCACAAATTACGAAGGATGGAACTGGGAGGGTTTCCTGGCTATGTTTGGAATATATCTTGCAAGCATCTTGGTAATAGCAATAGTAACAGGCCTTTCTATCTGGCAGAAAATCTATAAAATCTCACATGTAAATCCATCAGAAATTATTCAAAACTCATAAAAAGAAACAATTATGATACAGCTTAATAATATAAAGAAAGTATATCGTTTAAATGAAGTAGAAACCTGGCCTTTGCGCGAAGTAAACCTCGAAATTCAGGAGGGTGAATTTGTGGCTATCATGGGACCTTCGGGTTGTGGAAAGACAACATTGCTCAATATCCTAGGATTGATTGATAATCCCACCGAAGGTACCTATATGCTTAATGGTAAGGATGTAAGTATGCTTAATGAAAATGAGCGAACTGATATCCGTAAGGGATTGATAGGCTTTGTGTTCCAGAGTTTCAACCTCATAGACGACCTTAATGTATATGAGAATATCGAATTGCCTTTGCTCTATATGGATATTCCAAAGGCAGAGCGCAAGGAGCGAATACAGAAGTTGATGGATGATTTACAGATGTCTCATCGCCGCTGGCATTATCCTAACCAACTGTCTGGTGGTCAACAGCAAAGGGTTGCCATCGCCAGAGCACTGGTTTCTAATCCAAAGATTATTCTGGCCGATGAACCAACGGGCAATCTTGATTCTAAGAATAGTAATGAAGTGATGGATTTGCTTCAGAAATATCATCAGCAGGGTACTACTATCATCATGGTTACTCATTCTCAGCATGATGCCAGCTATGCAGATAGAATCATCAACTTATATGATGGAGAAGTTGTTGATCATGTAGAGCTATAATTCCCTACGAATACCTATTGCGAAAAATTTCATTACGATATTTTTTCGCAATAGCTTTATAACTTCTTTCCCCCACAATTGGTGAGAAATGCAGGATATCAAGCCTTTATGAATTATCCAAGCTAGGTTAAACTTAGCCTAGATAATTCATAGATATTCTACTTGGGAGTAATTAAAAATCTTCTCCCCCACGAGTGGGGGAGATAAGAGAGAGGGTATGCCACAAGATTAAGCAGCAAGGCTAATTAGAAATTAGCAAATAAACCTTGCTCGTGGCATACCCTCTCTCAGCCTCCCCGAGGCTGCTGAAAAAGTCTACACGTTGAATATTATTTCATTTTTGAGAGTATTTATGCTCTAGAAAATTTGCGTATCTCAG